>JBCBZY010000134.1:0-7459 GCA_039815115.1 Pseudomonadota bacterium
GAATTACGATCCTCGCGCATCGGTCATGCAGAAAACCGTACGCGAGGTCTTCGCCGCGCTGAAAGTCAATGACCCGGTCTTTGACGTGGCCCTGCAACTGGAAGAGATGGCGCTTAACGACCCCTATTTCATCGAGAAGAAACTGTTCCCGAATGTCGACTTCTATTCTGGGATCATTCTCTCCGCTATCGGCTTCCCGACATCGATGTTCACCGCGCTCTTCGCCCTCGCTCGCACCGTGGGCTGGGTCGCGCAGTGGAACGAAATGATTTCGGATCCCGGCCAGCGCATTGGCCGTCCGCGGCAGCTCTATACCGGACCCAAACACCGCGATTATGTGGAGATCGGCAACCGCTAAGTCGCGAAAGATTTCACCGAGAATATTGGAGAGGGAGCGCATTGCGCTCCCTTTTTTTCGTCAGTGGCGGGCGGGCAGCGTCAGGGTGAAAATCGTACCTTTCTCCACTTGGCTCTCCACTGTCAGGCTACCGTCCATGGCTTCTGTCAGTCGCCGTGAAATGAACAGGCCGAGGCCGCTTCCGCCGTCACCGGAACGGCCCAGTCGTTCGAACTTCTCGAAAATCTTCGCCTGATCCTCCGGAGCGATGCCATCGCCCTGGTCAGTGACCAGAATGGAAACTGTGTCCTCCGCCTGCCGCACCTGCATCTTGATCACTGATCCATCCGGGGAATAACGGATCGCATTGCCGACCAGGTTCACCAGGATCTGCAATACCCGTCGAAATTCTCCCTTGGCTGGTGCTTCCTGTGATTCCGGCGGCACGTCGATGCGGATCTGGTGATCGGCGGACTTGACCGCAAGCAGCCCGGCGGTGCGATGAGCCAGATCGACAAGATCGATATCGTCGGTCGCAACCGTAAAGTTCGCTTTTTCAATAGCTTCGAGGTCCGACAAATCGTCAACAAGTGACAGCAGATGCCGCCCTGCTGCAGCGATATCATTGGCATAATCGGAATAATTGCCCCGCAGGGGACCAATGAGCTGATTGCTGATCGTCTCGGCATTGGCAATGATCTTGTCGAGTGGCTGACGCAATGCCGGTGCCAGTTGCTGGCCGAACAGGGCGTCCCCGATCAGGCCGGCAGTTTCTTGCACAGCTTCTACGTCACCAGGCTCCACCTTCGCTTCGCGATCGAGCGAGAACTGATATCCGGAGAACAGACCGTCCCCGTCGATCAGCGGCTGACCGCTAACAATGTAGGTCCCGGAGGCATCGCCGGCTCGTTGCAGGGACTGATTTCGAATGGGCTGACGCTCATCAATGGCATCTGAGAAGCCCGCCGCTTGTTTTGCAGCCGGAACCTCGAAACAGTCCCAAAGCAGCTGACCGACCGTTTCCGACGCAATGTCAGGCTGGCCAGGCAAAAATATTGACATGATCCGAAGAGACGTATCTGTGCGAATGGAGCCCCGTCCGTTCAGTCGGTCCAGATCACGCTGCCGCTGCAGCGAGAAAGAATCCTCCACCGGTGCTTCACTTTCCTGCCACGCGGTAATCTCAAGACCAACGCTACCAGGCCCGTTCTCACCAGGGATCCGGGTTTTGACCCACATCGCAATCATGGAATTTTCGTTCGCTGCGGTAGCCGAGCGAGACAGGTTCATCCCCAGTCTTTTGCTCAGCCGTGCGAGATCGGCCAGTTGCGGGATGGCCAGCGGGCCGCCGTCATATCCTCCGCATTGCCGATTCAACCGCATCAGCGGAGCATCAGCCGACAGAAGGCGCCCGTCGCTCCCCAGCTCTGCCCGAACAGGTTCTGCAAGATTGTCCGATGCCGTCATCGTTCCGTTGATCCGGTCACTGCGCTTTCCATGGCATTTTTGGCGGCCTGATAAGCTGGATCAAGGTGCCACGATTGCAGCATGTATCGCGCGTCCTGTACGTCCATTTCCTTGTATGTCGCTGCAGTCAGTGCCTGGCCATTTCCATCGAGCGAAGCATAGAGCGACAGGGCCGATTGCGGCTCAATGCCAAGTGCCTTCAGAACCACAACCAGGCGGGCCATTTGCTCTTCGGCCGTGAATGTATAAATCTGGCCGGGCGTTAGCCGTGCCATGATCGCAAGCCTTGCCACGAACAGTTCGATGCCATCAAGCAAGGGATGTGGCGACTGGATTTCCGGATCTTCGCTGGCATTGATCAGCTGGGCGAGCCTTTCGGCACAGCGAGCTGCGGACTGCCCCTCATCGTGTTCCGTCAGAATTTTTTGGGTTGCGGCTACCAGCTGGCTTTCACCTGCGCCAGCCAGTCTGGACAGTGCAGCACAGATCGACCAGATCAGCCCGTGGAGGATTTCCGCCGGCAAGCTTTCCCGTCTTGCCAGTACCGTATCGGATGTTGTGCCTTCCCGGCCCTGTGCAACCAGAAACTGCATTGCCGCATCCGCAATCGCCTCGTCGCGATGGTTCAGATAGCGGGTCAATATGTTTTCGAGCTCCGTCCGGGAAATTTTCTCGACGAGGCGGGATGACAATTCGACCTTCTGCGCCTGCACAAAGACATATTCGAGCAGCACATGATCACCAAGAACACCTGAGCTGCTCAGCAAGGCATAGCTATGGACCCGATCACTGGCCGCGATCGCTGCCAGAGTCTCGTCAGCCACATCAAATTCCTCGATCGCTGTCTTGCAGATTTCGCTTTCAATAGTGCCGACTATCGATTGCAGAAACTGCCGGCTGAATGACAGCATGCGATCCGAGAAACGGACATCCGACCGTGGCGAAAGGGCAGCCGAGAGATCATCGGCAATGGCGACACTGGAACGCGCGGCATTGGCTGCACGTTGCAGCAACGCCTTGCCATTTTGTGGTCTGCTCTGAGAATCCCGGTCTGCCATAGGTTTGGCCATAGGTTAATGTGGTTAATATCCTGCTAAGCGCAAGCAATGGGCAAAGCGGGAAGCCACTGATAAATCAGGGTTTTGCAGATCCGGACATGGCCGAAATTGCCAGAAAGGCAGCAACATATATCAATCCGGCATAGATTCCCGGGAATATCTGCCCGAAAATCGCGCCCGTCAGGATGATCAACAGCATCAGCAACATGTCTGGTCGAATGAAGTCGAGTTTGACGGATTTCAACGAGAATTTCGCGATAATCAGATTGAGTATCAATGCCGCAACGACCACCGAATTGGGGATCTGGGCATCCGGATCCGAGAGCCGGGCAGACAGAATAAGCAGGACGAGCGGAATCGCGATCAACCCCAGTCTTCCCAGGTCCGCGCCGCGGTGCCGCCCGATGGAAAGTGTTTCCATGGCTTCCAGCTGTTTGAGAACAACCTGCCCGGCGATCAGCAGAAGCAGAGCGGGGATCGCCCATTCGAACCAGGCCGTTATCGTGGCAAAGAAACCCAGCAAGATCATTGCACCGCCAAGATACTGGCCGGAACTGGGAACAGATTCCAGCTTTCGGGCGGTCCACACAGCCAGCGGCCAGGTTCCAAAGCGTTCGAGAAAATTGCGTGCACGCCCGGAATTCTCGCTCAACCGAATTTTGACATAGTCCGCAATCCTGTCCGGATTATCCAGGGCGAAAAGCTGACCGGTCTGCATCTGCGCGTCGGTGATCACTTCCCGATGACATTCTGCCTGCACAGCGGTGCGCAGAAGGGCAGAACCAAAGTCCCAGTCGTCCGGAATGTCATGCATGTCTTTCAGACGTGCCAGTTTCAGGACAGCCACACCAAGCCAGCGATGCTCCAGATCGACACGTTCAAATTCTGCGAACTGGTCGGAATTTTCCGCCACCAGAATCATTTCCGCCTGATCACCAGTCATTTTTTCCGTCACATCCTGCGACGGCAGGATGCCATCTCCCAGGAACAGCAACTCCCCCTCTTCATCAGCAAATCCCGCGATATCCGAGCCACTGCGAACAATGTGGATGTCGTCACCATTTCTTTTCAGCATATCAACATGTTGCAAAAGCGGCCCCGGCATGCCGGCACTGACCAGCAAGATTTTTTCAGCGCCAAGGGACTTCACCAGATGGATCTGGTGATCGAGAATCTTCTCATCGAACAGAGATTGCAAGCCGATCGGCCCATCTCCATTGTCATTGTCCCGAAGCAGGGAAATCAGGGCCAGTTTCACAAATATAGTCCGCCGATAAGGATGATCGCTGATCAGTCCATAGAATGGCCCACTATCGCATGCAAAGCATATCAGGCCGACGGGTATGGCCTGATCAAAAAATAATGATGTTCGGGTTCGGGAATGGCCTGAGGCCCGGCGCTCTAATCGGCCGTGTCAGTCGCTATCGCATCCTCGAGCTTGCGCAATATCACCGGATCACCGGGTGCAGATTTGGAAGCTTCTTCCGCCAGGCTGATAACATCGGTCGCCCCAAAACTCGCAGCAAGCCCTTTGAGCCGCCATGCCGCATAATGCCAGTTGGCATCGCAACGGGCCCGGCGCAGCAAGTCGACCTGCCGTTCCGCACTTTCCAGAAAGGCGCCTCGCAATTCCTGAATCAGCGACTGATCGTCACCAACCGCAGCCGCGAGGGCGGCGTCCAGAGCTCCATAATCAAATGACATGCCCCAAGTTTAGGATGTGGTGGTTAACTTAAGGTTTCTCTCTGTAAAAAATATGGTAAACAGGAGGGATGACAGGTGGATCAAAAATAGTGGAAATCCGGGATGATCAGGAGGGCGATCCTCATGATCATGTCGAGTTTGAAAATTCCGACGACAAGTCGGCAACAGAAGAGGATTCCAAAGCGGAAGATTTTTCTGTTGAAAACAAGGATGATGACGCGCCTTCTGAGGAAAGCGAATGGTCCCATTATGCCGATGACGTGCCAGCAGAATCTGCCGGCAATGGTTATTTGGCCCCGACATTGCTGGGCGTTGCCATAGCAGCATGGACCGGATTTTTCGGATGGGCGAATCAGGACATATTTGTCACATTACCCACACCAAAGGCGGGAATTGAGCTTGTGGCTGACTGGTCGCTGCCAATTATTCTGTTCTCCCTCGCTTATCTGCTGTTCATGCGGAACAGCACGCGTGAAGCGAAACGGTTCACCGACGTATCCTCTTCCCTGCGGCTTGAATCCGAACAATTGCAGACCCGATTGAAGTCGGTGAACAACGAATTGTCCATGGCGAGAGAATTCCTCGCCGGGGAAACCCGGGAACTCGCTACCCTTGGCAGTCAGTCCACCGAGAAACTGACCACGGCCGCTGACAGCATCAAGACCGTGCTGAATGACGGCCTGCGCAAAATGACCAAGCTGGATGAAGTCGGCGCTGCCGCCTACCAGAACCTGGAACAATTGCGGGAGCATTTGCCCGTCGTCATCAACACAGCCAAGGACGTCACCAATCAGATTGGCAATTCAGGTCGTTCGGCACAAACCGAAATGGCGCGAATGATCACGACTCTGGAACGCGTGGGTGAAGTTGGCACAAATGCCAAACAGAGCCTTGATCAGCTGAATGAGAAATCTGCCGAGGCTTTGCAGGGACTGGCCACCACAGCAGAAGAAGTACAAACAAACTTCGCCCGGCAACTGGAAGATACCCAAGCCGGTTCGGGCAAGATTGCCGCTGATCTCAAGAATTCTGCCGAAGAAGTGATTGCAGCCCTGCACAACGCGCAGGAACAGCTTGCCAGCGAGACATCGCGATCATCGCAGGCTATTCGTGCGGATATGACCGCGATTGAGGAATCCCTGCAGGCTGTGAGCTCCGCTGCGGATGAAGAGGACACCCTTTTGAAAGAACTGGTTTCCGAGCTGGATCGCAACGTGCTCGATATTTCCCAGAAAGTCGCGCAACTGGACAATGAAGGTGGTGAGAAGACCGCCAAATTGGCCTTTGCGATGAATGCGCTGCGGCAAAATAATGACAATCTGCAGCAATCGCTCAACAAGGGCTATGGCGTGGCGGATGGCATGATCGAACGGATCGAGAATTTGCTCATTGCCCTCGACAGCGGCGCGCGCGAAATGGACGAGACCTTGCCGGCAGCGTTCGACCGCATGAACGAGAAATCGGACAAGAGTATTTTCCTGTTTGACCGCATGACGCAGGAAGCCACCAAGATAACCCAGCAGACCGATGCCCTGTCCGCCAAGATCGAACGCGCGGACAGCGCGATCGAAGCGCAGAGCGCCAAGCTTCAGACGTTGAGGGAAGCAGGCAATGAGTCCATGGAAGACGTCCTGGCGAAGATTGACACCATGTCGGCATCCCTTCGGGAAATCCGGGACGAGAATGAGTCTTTGGCCGAAAGTGCCGGCGAAAAACTGATCACTGCCCTGCTCCGCGTGAAGGAAACTGCCAATCAGGCTTCCGAATTTTCGCGCAACGCTCTGGAAAACTCGATCATGGGCTCGACGGACCAGTTTGAAAAAGTGAGCGAAGAAGCGCTCAACCGGATCATTGATGAGAAAATCGCTTCCATAGCTCCGAAACTGGAATCTGCGGTATCCAGCGCGGTGGCAACAACTCAGTCCACAGCGGGTCACCTGACCGAGCAGCTCACCGCGATCGAAGACATGACCACCAATCTCGAACAACGTATATTGTTTGCCAAGGAAAAAGCTGAACAAAGCAGCGAAGAGAATTTCACGCGGCGGGTGGCGCTATTGACGGAATCCCTCAATTCCACTGCCATCGACCTTACCAAGCTGATGTCCAATGAAGTGACGGACACCGAATGGGCCGCCTATTTGAAGGGCGATCGCGGTATATTCTCGCGGCGGGCCGTGCGTTTACTGGATTCCGGCGAAGTCCGCGAAATTCTGGCAGAATATGAAGGCAATTCGGAATTCCGTGAGCATGTGAACCGCTACATCCATGACTTTGAAGCGATGCTCCGCGGTGTTCTTGCGACCCGCGATGGCAGCGCCATTAGCGTGACCTTGCTGTCATCGGATATCGGCAAGCTTTACGTAGCCTTGGCCCAGGCGATCGAGCGCCTGCGCAACTAGGCTTTCTCAAAGCCGCTCGCGGCTGTTGAAAAAGTCAATATCATCGACCGTCAGCCACTCATTGACATAATTATAGTAGAACAGCGCGAATGCCAGCGTCGCCAATACCGTCGTCCACAACAGGACTCTCAGCGGCCGGAAATTGACCGGCGCTCCGTCCGCCTGCCCTTCAACCATTTCGGTATTGGTTTCATGATGATTACGGATACCGACAGGCAGGATGATGAACGCAGATATCACCCAGAAAAGAATATAAATAGCAATGATGGACGTCCATTTCATATGATCAGGTCTCCACTACCAGCACTTTGACAACCGGCTTCTTGCCAGTCCATTCCGTCGCAGATCGGCGAACCAGCAACCGCAATTCTTCCGAAAACCGGTTCAGATCACCCACGGGTTTGACAAATTTGGCCAGAATATCATCAGATATTTCATCCAGATATTCCTCCTCATCCTGCTCCAGCGGAACACCGGTCAGGCGCAATACC
>JBCBZY010000293.1:0-3734 GCA_039815115.1 Pseudomonadota bacterium
CCAATTTGATAAAACGACTTGAAAAGACAAAACATGGAGAAAGCTATGCTCTCGGCTAAAAAGAACGCGGATCCTTCCGCAAATGTCCCGAAATTTCTTGGCAAGGCGGCTCTGACGGTGATGCTGGCAGCTGGCCTGAGCGGTGCGGCACTTGCGCAAAACATGGTCGTCCGGTCAACCGGACCATCTGCAAGCAGCTATCCTGCGGGTACCAAACTTGCCGGCAATGCCCGGATCACTTTGAAGACGCTGGATACTGTCACCATTCTAAGCAAATCCGGAACCCGCGTCCTTCGCGGACCGGGTACATTCTCGCTCAATCGGACGACGCGTGCCAACGCGACAACCACCGCGAGACTGGAACGCTTTATCACCAATCGCGGCAGCAGCCGGGCCAGGACAGGAGCCGTGCGGAGCGCCGGTGTCGAAGTGGCCACTGCGGCTCCGAAGAACCCGAATCTCTGGTTCCTCGACGTGACCAAAGGCGGCAAATTCTGTGTGGCCAATCCGGACACGCTGGTGTTGTGGCGGCCTGATTATACGGGATCGGCCACCGCGAGCATCGTCGAACCTACGGGCGGCAACGTGACCGAAGTGGAATGGCGCAAGGGCAATCCGCTGAAAAAATGGCCAACCGCCGAAGCGCCGCTCAGCAGTGGTGCCAAGTATCAGGTCATCGGCTCCAATGTTCCGCAAGCGGTCGAGGTGAATTTCGTATTGCTCGGTAAAACACCGGAAAATCTGGATGAAGCCGCCGTCGCACTGATTGAAAATGACTGCCAGAGCCAGCTCGATTTGCTCGTCGATACATTGGGAGACGGATCCGATCCGGAACAGGGATAACAGGGGAATCGCCTGTCGGCCGGATTGAGGGCTGGCCGACGGGACGAACAGCAACGACATTCCATTCAGGGTCGCGCGCGGAATGTCGAAACAAACGGGGATGAATATGTCGCCAACGCGCGCAACGACAAAAATAGCCATCACGGCATCAACGATCGCCTTGATCGCAACCAGCAGTCCGGCCCTGGCCCAGTCTTCGGTCGCCGCTCCCACACGGGAGGAGATCCAGCGCAGCTTGCGGGACCAGGCCGAAGCCAGTCAGGCACAAGCGGTAACGATTGACGGGGATGTTGAACGCTCTCCCTGTCCGCTGGCCAATCCCGAATTTTCGGACGTGCGCTTCACTTTGCAGAATGTCGAATTTTCCGGCCTGGGAGCGATTGACGCTAACATGCTACGCTCATCTTATGAGCAGTATGTCGGTCAGGAAGTCCCCGTCGCCATCGTCTGCGACATCCGCGATCGGGCCGCGACAACCTTGCGCGGAGCCGGCTATCTGGCGGCGGTCCAGGTTCCTCCCCAGACCATTTCCGATGGCACGGTGAAATTTGACGTGCTGCTGGCACGCATGACTTCGGTTCAGGTGCGCGGCAATGCCGGACCATCCGAAAAATTGCTCCAGCAATATATCCGGCAACTGACGGACGAACCGGTGTTCAACATCGAAGTCGCGGAGCGTTATCTGCTCCTGGCACGCGATATTCCGGGACTTGACGTCCGCCTGTCGCTCCGACCGGTATCGGCGGAAACCGGCGGCCGGCCCGGTGACGTGGTTGGCGAATTCAATGTGACCCGTACGCCGGTTTATGTGGATGCCAATATCCAGAATTTCGGGTCCGAAGAAGTGGGCCGTTTTGGCGGACTGCTGCGGGCGCGTTTCAACGGATTGACCGGACTGGGCGACGAAACAGTCATCAGCATATATTCCACGGCCGATTTCAAGGAACAGCAGGTTGCTCAGATCGGACATGAATTCCGTGTCGGCGGCGAAGGCCTGAAACTCGGCGGCGACTTTACCTATGCCTGGACCCGTCCCGAGTTGCCGGGCAATTTCAACATCCGTTCCGAAACGCTGGTGGCCAATGCCTATGCCACCTACCCCTTTGTCCGGAAGCAATCTCACAATATCTTCGGCACGGTCGGTTTTGAACTGATCGACCAGAAAACCGATCAGCTGGGTATCCGGACGAACTCGGATCAGCTGAGCATTGCTTACGCGCGAGTGGACTTCAATTCTGTCGAGCCGGGAAGCATTTCCGGCCGCGGCGGCTATTCGGCATTTGAGCCCAAATGGGGCATCGCCGGATCGTTGGAAGTCCGGCAGGGACTGAGCATATTGGGTGCCAGCGACGGCTGTGGTCCGGGCTTTGTCCGTTGTGTTGGCCAGGCGGTCACACCCAACCGTATCGACGGTGATCCCACAGCGTTTGTGCTGCGAGGCCAGGCGAGAATGGACTATCGCCCGACTCCCCTGCTGGCATTTACGCTCAAGCCCAGATTCCAGATTTCTTCAAATCCCCTGTTTTCCTATGAGGAAATATCCGGCGGGAACTATACAACCGGCCGCGGATATGATCCCGGCACCATTATCGGCGACAGCGGATATGGGTTGCAGACAGAAGTGAGCTACGGCTCGCTGCTCCCGGACTCTCCCGATGGCATTGCCTGGCAGCCCTATCTGTTTTTTGATGGCATGGCGGTTTGGAACAGGAACATCCCTGGAGACCCCCAGAAAATCTATTCCGCAGGCGGAGGCATCCGGGCGACTATCGGGCGTCAAGCGAATCTGGACCTGATGGCGGTTGTTCCGCTGAAACGCGGCCCGTTCCAGACACGCCGAGACAGCGCGCGCGCTTTGCTGACGCTCACGGTGCAGCTCGCTCCCTGGACGCGATAGGACAAAGAAACACATGCATGTGTCACAGAAAGTTAGAGGCAGGAAAATGACCAAAGCAACGAACGTTCATCCGACGGACGATGCCACACGGCAAAAAGCCAGATCCGGCGATAGCGCCGAATTGGCTCGCCGTTTTTCTTCCTCTTGGAAACTGAAATTGCTGGCGAGTGGTTCACTGACTGCTGCCGCATGCCTGATGGCCACAAATCCTGCATTCGCGCAAACCATTGCACCACGCAACACCCCCAATCAGGCTTTCCAGGCAACTGATAATTTCGTCCTTGGTACCGGAAATGTGTCGATCTCATCGGACGTAGACACTGTCACAATCAACGCGGCCCAGACCGTCATCAACTGGACCACGCTTGATACTGCCGATATTAACGCGACCCAGGACCTGATTAACCTCTTGCCGCAGGGTACGAGTCTTGTCTTTCAAGGCCCCGTGAACGGATATACCGTACTGAACCGCATATTGCCGACTGATAACGGATCAGGTCAGTTTCGCGCTGTAGCAATGAACGGTAATGTGCAGAGTCAGTTGGGCGTGAATGGACCTATCGGCGGCGAAGTGTGGTTCTACAGCCCGGGCGGCATTCTGGTCGGCAGCGACGCGACATTTGATGTTGGCAGCCTGATCCTGACAACCAATGATATTGACACTACCGGCGGATTATTCGGCAGTAACGGGGAAATTCGTTTCCGGGGTGCGGCGGACAGTCTTTCGGCTGTGACCATCCAGGAAAATGCCGATATCATCGCCGATAATGATGGCAGCTACGTCGCTCTGGTCGCGCCGCGAGTAACGCAAGGCGGGGAAGTCCGGGTCAATGGTTCGGCGGCCTATGTTGCAGCGGAACAGGCTGACCTGACGATTAATAATGGCCTCTTTGACATCTCGATTACCTTGGGCACGGCCGATTCGGTCGGGGTGGAGCGAGTTGGGTGGTTTCTCAGGAGAACAAATCATACAATGCGCCACACTGAACGCCGC
>JBCBZY010000132.1:0-7554 GCA_039815115.1 Pseudomonadota bacterium
CATGGCGCTGCTGGCAGCGCGTTTGAAGGTCCGGATTGACGTTCGGGGGCTTGTCGAAGCGCAATTGGGTGCAACTGCTCCGGTCGAGAGTCCGGAATCGCAGTCTTCATAATATTTTCAGGTGGAATTTACTCGGGTGTTGCGGCCTGGGCGTTCTGTCCATCGCCTTCGGGAGCGGCGATAATGTCCCGCGTGACGCTGCCCTTGTCGACGGTATTGGTGTCCGGATCGCCGACGGAGGAACGGATGCCGGCATCGGCATCGCCTGCCTGACCGACAATGGCACTTTCGGTCACGCTGCGTGGCTGGCTACCGCCGAACATGGCCTGCAACGTCTGCTGCTGGGCATTGCCAGCCTGTGGCCGCGGCTGGCCGGGCTTGGGCGGAGTCAGGGTGAAATCGGGCGGAATGACCAGTGGGGGCTGCCGGGAAACGGCAAATTCATCCGGGCGGTCACGGTCAAACAGGCCGCTCGAACCGCATGCCGACAATCCGGCCAGCGACAACAGGCTGAGTCCAACAAGTGATTTACGCATATTCCATTCCCT
Organism: Pseudomonadota bacterium; assembly: GCA_039815115.1. Lineage (GTDB taxonomy): Bacteria > Pseudomonadota > Alphaproteobacteria > Sphingomonadales > Sphingomonadaceae > Parasphingorhabdus. The sequence goes on from JBCBZY010000132.1 coordinate 549, forward strand.
TAAAACTGTCCCGGGCCAGTTTCGGCCCTCTGCCACAGCCCGACTTTCGCCAAGCTGAATATCATGCCGTCAGTCATTAGCCTCTGGAGTCCGGTCACGCAACAACAGTGCGCGTCCGAGCAGAATGACCACGCCGATGCTGATACAGGCATCGGCGACGTTGAATATCAGAAACGGGCGAAAGCCATTGATATGGAGATCGGCAAAATCCGCGACATAGCCCAGCCGCGCCCGGTCCAGAATATTCCCCATCGCCCCGCCCAGTACCAGCGAGAGCGCGATAATGTCCCATTTCGCCTGTTCCCGCCACATCCAGATCAACACGGCAAACCCGATCAGTCCGGTCAGGGCGACCAGCGCCCAGCGCTGAAAATCCGTGGAGGCCGTCAGAAAGCCCATGGACACTCCGTAATTTTCCGCCCAGGTCAGATTGAAGAAAGGCAGCAGCACAATCTGGCCCTTCGCTTTCAGGTCAAGCGGATACATCACCATATATTTGGTGAACTGGTCCGCTGCGAATATCGCAAAGGCGATGATCAGGCCGGTCATCCGGTATTTTTTTAAGGCTTCAGTCATTTAGCTGGGTCCAGAATAACTCCGTCATACTGAACTTGTTTCAGTATCCATCCCTCCGCGTTCAAGGTTCTGCTCTTGACGCGCCATGGACCCTGAAACAAGTTCAGGGTGACGTGATTGTGAGTATTGCTCATCCGTTCAACACCCCGTCACAGCGTCCGCAAAGCGCGCCGTCTTCCGTAACATCCGGGAGCAGGCGCCAGCAGCGGCCGCATTTGTGGTGGCCGGTTTTGGTGACCGCAATCTCGGCGCCGTCCTTCACATCTGCGACGATGCACAGTTCGGCAAATTCTTCTGCCGTGACCGGTACGTCGGCGAGTGGATAGACCACCTCCGCTTCGAGGCTGGAACGAATGGTTTTTTCACGGCGCAGCGGTTCAATCGCTTCGGTCACGCTCACCCGGGCACTGCGAATCTGCTGCCATTTTGCGGCCAGCGCAGGATCTTCCCACCGGTTGTCGATTTCGGGCCAGACTTTCAGGTGGATACTGTCATCCTCGTCCGGGAACCGGCTCTGCCAGATTTCCTCGGCGGTAAAGACCAGTATCGGTGCAATATAACGGGTCAGCGCGTGGAACAGCATGTCCATTACCGTCCGGTAGGCCATGCGCTTGGGATCATCGGGCGCATCGCAATAGAGGCAGTCCTTGCGGATATCGAAGAAAAAGGCGCTGAGGTCCTCCTGCGCGAAGGCGGTCAATGTCCGGATATAGGGCCCGAAGGCGAAATCATTGACATGCTGCTGGAGCTCCGCGTCCACTTCCGCAAGGCGATGCAGGATATAGCGTTCCAGTTCGGGCATGTCGTCAACCGCAACCCGTTCGCTTTCGGCAAAATCACTGAGCCCGCCGAGCATGTAGCGAAACGTGTTGCGCAGCTTGCGATAGCTGTCGGTCACGCCTTTCAGGATTTCATCACCGATCCGGTGATCCTCGGTAAAGTCGACGCTGGCGGCCCAGAGACGCAGGATATCCGCGCCATTGACGTTGATGATCTTCTGCGGATCGAGCGTATTGCCGAGCGACTTCGACATTTTCTTGCCGTTCTTGTCGAGCGTCATCCCGTGGGTAAGCACCGCCTTGTAAGGCGCACGACCGCGGGTGCCACAGGATTCGAGCAGGCTCGACTGGAACCAGCCGCGATGCTGGTCACTGCCTTCGAGATAGAGATCCGCCGGCGACTGGTGATCGGGCCATTTGCCGCTTTCCAGCACAAAGGCATGGGTGCAGCCGCTGTCAAACCAGACGTCGAGAATATCGGTGATCACTTCATAGTCGTCGGGGCTGTAGGCGTTGCCGAGAAATTCCTGATGATCGGCATTGAACCAGGCATCGGCACCGCCCGCCTTGAACGCCTCGACAATTCGCGCATTCACATCGGGATCGTTGAGATATTCGCCGGTCTTGCGATCCACATAAAGCGCAATCGGCACACCCCATGCGCGCTGGCGCGACAACACCCAGTCTGGACGGCCTTCGAGCATCGACTGCAACCGGCGATGCCCGCGTTCGGGCACAAAGCGGGTCTTGTCGATTTCCGTAAGCGCCACCTGGCGCAGGCTGGGCGAGCCGCACAGCGTTTCGTCATTCATGTCGACCGCGCCGCCTTCGTCTTCCCAGCTTTTCTCGTGCAGATGCTTGGCAGGCAGATGAGTCAGATCGGTATCCATCGGCACAAACCATTGCGGCGTGCAGCGATAAATGATCTTCGCTTTCGAGCGCCAGCTGTGCGGATAGCTGTGCTGGAAATCCGCGCTGGCCGAAAGCAGCGCGCCCGCGTCGCGCAAGTCGCTGCAGATCGGCCCGTCCGGCGCGTTGAATTTCTTGTTGATGACATTGCCGGCCCGCTCGTCGGTGCGCGGCAGCCAGGCCCAGTCTTCCTTGTACACGCCATCCGCATCGACCGCGAAAACCGGGTTCAGGCCATGGGCCTTGCAGAGTTCGAAGTCATCCTCGCCATGATCGGGCGCCATATGGACGAGGCCGGTGCCCGCTTCGGTGGTGACAAAGGACGAGCCGTCGAGGAAAGGGCGGGGCTTGGTGAAGAAGTCGCTGTCCGGAAATTTGTCTGCCATTGGGTGCTTGGCGATAGCGCCGGCGAGTTGAGAGCCTTTGCCCTTCCAAAGAACCTTTTTGTCGTCACCCCCGGCTTGTTCGGGGGTCCATTTCCCGCCCTCGCCGCCAGTCGAGCCTTCAGGAACCGGATTCCCGCTTTCGCGGGAATGACGAGAGTAGTTTCGATTTCGCAACCACATGTCAGATTGCAGATCATCAGCTGCGAGATAACGGTTGCCGTCATCGTCTGCGATTACGGAATACTCAACATCCGCCCCATAGGCGAGCGCCTGATTCACCGGAATCGTCCAGGGTGTCGTCGTCCAGATCACCGCATGCGCGCCGACCAGTTCCGGCGCATTCGGCGCCTCCACAATCTCGAACGCGACATCGATCTGGGTCGAGGTGATATCTTCATACTCGACCTCGGCCTCGGCCAGCGCGGTCTTCTCTACCGGCGACCACATCACCGGTTTCGCACCCCGATACAATTGCCCCGCTTCAGCGAATTTCAGCAGTTCCGCGACAATCGCGGCTTCCGCATCATAGTCCATTGTCAGATAGGGCTTGTCCCATTGCGCGAGCACGCCGAGCCGCTTGAATTCCTCGCGCTGGACGCCGACCCACTTGTCTGCATATTCGCGGCATTCGGCGCGAAATTCGCTGGCCGGGACTTCGTCCTTGTTGCGCTTTTTCTTGCGGTATTGTTCCTCGATCTTCCACTCGATCGGCAGGCCGTGACAGTCCCAGCCGGGCACGAACGGCGCGTCTTTGCCGAGCAGGTTTTGGGAGCGGACGGTAATGTCCTTCAGCGTCTTGTTGAGGCTGTGGCCGATATGGATATTGCCATTGGCATAGGGCGGGCCGTCATGAAAAATGAACTTTTCCTGCCCGTCCCGCGCGGCGCGCAGCTTGCCATAGAGATCCATCTTCTCCCAGCGCTCGAGAATGCCCGGTTCCTTGTTCGCAAGGCCGGCCTTCATCGGGAAACCGGTTTTCGGCAGGAAAACCGTGTCCTTGTAATCGGGTTTGGTGTCAGATGGGCTGTCAGTCATGATTGGCGGGGATTAGGCGAGGCAAGGCGCTGGTGCAAGCGGGATTTCACCGCTGTGGTTTCGCTCCCAATGGCTAGCGAACCAGCGCCGGTCCGACCTTGCGGATATCCTCGACCATGACATAGCCGGTGAAGCTGACCGGGATGTCGGCCAGCTGCTCGCTCCGTGTCAGGCCGCGGGTGGATTCCCGGTCGTTCATCGGTCCGATGATCAGGATGCGCGCACCCACGGCCTCCATCCGGGCTTGTGTGCGATTGGGCCATCCGGCGATCAACCATTGATAGTCGAGCGGGACCACCAGGGTGCCGTTTTTACAGCTATCCGGAGTCATGCCCAGCCAACCCATCCACAGGTAGTCGCTGGCGCAGGCTTTTACCTCGGGCTTCGACCAGGTCCAGACATCGGGCGCCAGTTCTTTCATTCGCTGAACCGCCGCATCGGCACCATAAAACCCGTCGCCTTCCTTGACCGGATCGCGACCGGCTTTCCGGAGGATCGCGAACAACTGATCGGCTTCGTCCGGGTCCTTGTTTTTGAAGTTGAACAGAAACGGTTTGAAGGTTTCGGAGGCGATGGCCTCTTCGACCGTGGGAATCTTGCCGACACCCTTGCCGCGCAGAGGGAAGGTTTCCCCGCCATCCGCCGAATAGCCGTGGCCGATATCGAGCGCCTGCAACTGGGCGAGCGTGAGGCTTCGAGTTTCACCCTTGCCTTCCGTCCGGCAATCGACAGTCCAGTCGTGGAACAGCACCATATGCCCGTCGCTGGTCGGGGCGACATCGATTTCGACCATATCTGCGCCAGCGCTGACCGCCGCGCGGATCGAGTGGATCGTGTTTTCAAATATTTCCAGATCTTCCTGGCCGGGCAGCATGCGAATGGCGGTGCAGTCATCGCGCCCCAAACCAGTCGGGTCATAGATATGATGGACTCCGCGATGGGCAATCATTTTCATCTTGCCCGGTGGGACTGGCGCCCAGCGCGAGCTGTTGAGCAGCAGCACAATGATGATCAGCATCCAGAGGCCGCCCAGACCCCAAAGCAGCTTGCGGGTCATGCAAGCAATTCCCGTGCGCGGTTGCAGTCTTTCTCCATCTGCGCTTTCAGCGCCTCCAGATCGTCAAATTTCTGTTCGCCGCGGAGGAAGTGATGGAGTTCAACCTCGACCGTCTGTCCGTAGAGATCTTCGGCAAAATCAAAGAAATAGGGTTCGAGCAGTTCCTTCGGCGGATCGAAACTGGGCCGAATCCCGAGATTGGCCGCGCCATTGAGGACGCGTCCGTCTGGCAGGCGTCCTCTGACCGCGTAGATGCCATATTTCGGCCGGAGATAATGGCCCATGTCAATATTGGCGGTCGGATAGCCGAGCTTGCGGCCATTTTTGTCACCGTGAATGACCATACCTTCAATCGCGAAGGGCCGGGTGAGCAAGCTGTTGGCGGTTGCGCAATCGCCCGCCTTCAGGGCATCACGGATCCGGCTGGAAGAGACCACCGCATCGCCGTCGCTAACCGGGCCGACAATCCTGGTCGTCAGATCGAGCGGGGCGCCGACGGTTCGCATCACCTCGACATTGCCGCCCCGGCCCTTGCCGAAGGTGAAATCTTCCCCTGTCACGATCCCGGCAGCGCCAAATCGCTCGACCAGCAATTTCGTCACAAAATCCTCTGCTGTTGTTCCGGCGAGAGTGGCGCCGAATTCGAATACCAGCATCGCGGCCGCACCAGCCTCTTGGAACAGCCGTTCGCGCTGGTCCAGCGTGGTCAGGCGAAAGGGCGGGGCATCAGGCTGAAAATGACGAACCGGGTGAGGGTCGAACGTCGCGATGATCGCCGGGCGACCTTCGGCCCTGGCCCAGTCGAGCGCGACTTGCGCAACCGCCTGATGCCCGAGATGAAAGCCGTCAAAAATGCCCAGCGCGATGATCGCTCCGCGCAGGTCGCCCTCGATCCGGTCATTTCCACTGAGCCTTGTCATGCCGGGGCTATTGGCCAGATTCCGCTGATTGATCAAGCGCCGGTTTTTCTTCCGGCAACTGGAGCAGCGGAATCAGGCCCTGTTCCAGCACCCGCAGCGCGTTGCCGCCCATGACCGCGCGGATTTCCTCTTCGCTCAGCCCGGCGTCGATCAGCGCCTGCGTGACATGGACAATGCCGCTGGTGTCGAAGCGCGTGGTCACGGCGCCGTCAAAATCGCTCCCGAGCGCAGCATGTTCAATGCCCACCAGATTGCGAACATGAAGGACCGCCTTCGCGACGCTTTTCGGGTCGGTATCGCACATTGCCCCGTCCCAGTAGCCCAGCCCTATGATTCCGCCGGTCGCGGCCACGCCGCGGATTTCCTCATCGGTGAGGTTGCGATTGACGCCGCACACTTCCTGGACTCCGCCATGGCTCGAAACGACCGGACGCCGGGCCATCTCCAGAATATCGGCGACACATTGATGGCTGCAATGCGCGATATCGACGATCATGCCCATTTCCTCCATGTCGCGCACGATCTCGCGGCCAAATTCGGTTAGCCCGCCCTTTTCCTCGCCATGCATGGATCCGGCCAGGTCATTGTCAAAAAAATGCACGAGCCCCGCCATGCGCATCCCGGCATTGTAGAATTTTTCGAGATTTTCCCGCTGTCCTTCCAGCGTGTGCAGTCCTTCGGCGGAGAACATGACACCAATGGTGCGGGGCTGCGTATCCTGCGCGCGCTCCGATTGACGCAGCGATTGCAGCGCTGCGACATTGTCGGACACGGTAATAGCGGCTAGCTGGCCTTCCGCATCCGCCACCGCGCGATCCAGTTTGGTCATGTGCCACATCTGCCGCTCGAACAGCGAGAACCAGGTGTGAAACGGCTGCAGCTGCGAAATGGCGAGCAGCGTGATATTGTCGGTCTCGGCGCTGTTGCTGTCGTAATTCTGGCCCTTGGGCGTTTTGGTCACGCTGGAGAAAATCTGCAGACCGACATTGCCCTGCTGCAGCCGTTTCATATCGACATGACCATAATCGACGCTGTCGGTAATCTTGCGCTTCCACAGCAAGGTGTCGCTGTGCAGATCGACGATGAAGAGGCTGTCATGCAGCTCTTGCACCTCGGCCCGGATCTCGGGCAACGGCTTGCCGTCCACCATGTTCGTCTGTTTTTCAAAAATACCCGGCGCCAGCGCGAACCAGGCAATAGCTGCAATTAGGATCAGTCCGGCGAGGGAAAGCAGAAATCTCTTCACAAGTCTTTCCGTTCGAGGGTGACAAAGGCATAGCCGGGGCGTTCGTTTTCGGGCGGATGTTCCTCGCGGAACGTCTCGACAAAGTCCGACAAATCGAG
>JBCBZY010000034.1:0-13551 GCA_039815115.1 Pseudomonadota bacterium
ATCCCGAATCAACGGGATTGGTCGGGTCTGGTACCCGGGTCGTCGCTGCGGGACTGTCAGATGCCCTGTGGCTTGGGATCGCCGCCGCCAAACGGGCCCTTGCGCTTTTTCCCGGCTTTCGGGATGGACGTTCCAACGCTCGGCACTTCGGACGGCTTGATGACATCGCCATCAGGGCGTTCGAATTTGCCGGACTCGATCAGCTCGTCAATCTCGTCGCCGGACAGCGTTTCATATTCGAGCAACGCATTGGCCAGCAGATGAAGTTGCTTCTCATGCGTGGTCAGCACATCCTTCGCCCGGTCATAACCGGCATCGACAAGCCCGCGGATCTCGCTGTCGATCAGCTTCGCGGTTTCATCCGACATATGTACGCGCTGTGCCTGGGAATAGCCGAGGAAGGTTTCACCCTGTTCCTCTTCATATTGCAGTGGACCCATCTTGTCGGACATGCCCCACTGGGTGACCATGTCGCGGGCCAGTTTCGTCGCATATTGAATGTCACCGGATGCGCCAGAGGATACCTTGTCATAGCCGAAGATAATCTCTTCGGCGACACGGCCACCCATGGATACCGCCATATTGGCGTGCATCTTGTCGCGGTGATAGCTGTAATTGTCCCGCTCGGGCAGGCGCATGACCATACCGAGTGCGCGGCCGCGCGGAATGATTGTCGCTTTGTGAATAGGATCTGATGCCGGCTCGTGTACCGCGACAAGGGCGTGCCCCGCTTCGTGATAGGCGGTCATTTTCTTTTCGTCTTCGGTCATGACCATCGACTTGCGCTCGGTGCCCATCATGACCTTGTCCTTGGCGGCCTCAAATTCGTCCATCGCCACCATGCGCTTGCCACGCCGGGCGGCCATCAGGGCTGCCTCGTTGACCAGATTGGCAAGATCGGCACCGGAAAAGCCGGGCGTGCCGCGGGCAATGGTGCGCGAGTTGACGTCGGGTGCAATCGGCACCTTCTTCATGTGCACTTCGAGAATCTTTTCGCGGCCTTCGATATCGGGACGCGGAACGACGACCTGGCGGTCAAAGCGGCCGGGACGCAGCAACGCCGGATCGAGGACGTCGGGCCGGTTGGTGGCGGCGATGATGATGATGCCTTCATTGGCCTCAAAACCGTCCATCTCGACCAGCAGCTGGTTGAGTGTCTGTTCGCGCTCGTCATTGCCGTTGCCAAGCCCGGCACCACGATGGCGGCCAACAGCGTCAATCTCGTCAATAAAGACGATACATGGCGCATTTTTCTTGGCCTGTTCGAACATGTCTCGGACACGGCTGGCGCCGACACCGACGAACATTTCGACAAAATCGGAACCGGAAATCGTGAAGAAGGGCACGCCCGCTTCGCCGGCAATCGCCCGGGCAAGCAGCGTTTTACCTGTACCCGGCGAACCCACCAGCAGCGCGCCCTTGGGGATCTGGCCACCGAGCTTCGCAAAGCGACCGGGATTTTTCAGAAACTCGACAATTTCCTCCAGCTCTTCTCGCGCCTCGTCAATACCGGCCACATCTTCAAACGTGACCTTGCCCTGCTTTTCGGTGAGCATCTTGGCCTTGGATTTGCCGAAGCCCATCGCGCCGCTGCCACTGCCTTTCTGCATTTGCCTGAGCACGAAAAAAGCGATCCCGAGAATAAGGATGAAGGGCAGGGACTGGATCAGGAGATATTGCCAGATGCTCGGCGATTCTTCAGCCTGGCCGCTATAATCGACACCATTATCATCAAGCAATTTCACCAGACCTGTGTCATTGCCGACCGGCGTGGTGGTGAAGCGGTCACCATTGGTGAGCTCGCCCGAAATCTGATCCGGGGCGATGGCAACGCTCTTGACGCTGCCTTCCGCCACCTTGTCCCGGAAGGACGAATAGCTCATCGCGGTGCCCTGTTCGGCTGTCGCGCCCGCGCCAAACATGGACACGGTCAGCAGCAATGCGATGATGACGCCTGCCCAGATGAGCATGCTTTTCATCCACGGATTTTCCTTGGGATCCTGTTCGTCATTCATGAGGTCGTGTGTCCTGTCATTCAAGCGGGCCAGAGGCCGGTTCTGGCTTCTGGCGGGGAAATTCTCCCTTCAAGATAGGTCTTTTCCGGGTAATGACAATATCATTAGCTATGTTTTTGACCGGGTAATCGGCCCAAAATCCGGGAACAGCAGGGATATGGCCGGAATATCAACCGTTTCGGCGTTTTGGGGCCGGAGAGAATTCCCAGTTTTCCGCGCCTTTGCACAGGATATCACCGATCATGACTGTCTCGCCGTGTTGCAGCGCTGCAAGGACACGTTCCAGCTGTGCGCCTCTGGGAGACAGCGCCGGGTCGCACATGTGCAGCGCCCGCAATACAAGACGCCGGACGATTTCGTGGGGGAAGTCGTGGCGCTCGAGGACTGCTCCGGTGTCCGTTTTGCGGAGATGCTCGGTGGCCAGTTCGTCGACCATCCACTGCAGCGCGGTCCGGGCATCGTCCAGAGCGGCGGCACTCTGACTGGCCAGACTGACATCAAATCCGCTTAGCTCGGCCAGGGCCTTGCGAATCCGGACGCGATCAAAGCTGTTGTCAGCGTTGGACGGATCATCAACCGGAGTGATATCGCGGGACTCTACAAAGCCGACCAGTTCGTCCTTCGTAAATTGCAGCAACGGGCGGATGACATGCCCGCGCCGCGCGCGAATGGCCGACATGCCGTCAAGGCCGCTGCCGCGCAATATCCGCATGATCAGGGTTTCCAGCTGGTCGTCCGCATGATGGGCGGTTGCCAGCCATGCGATCTTGTACCGTTCCAGCCAGCCGCCGAGCAATGCGTAACGCGCTTTGCGCGCTTCGGCCTGAATACTGCCACGGATCGGAATGGCTGGCCGCAGGATATCGTGAGGAATCTCCCTTTCCATGCAAAGCCGGGCGACGAATTCGCATTCTGCATGCGCTTCGGGGCGCAGGCCATGATCGACACTCGCCGCCGCAATCCGTCCGGGGCAGGCTTCGTGAGCGAGCAAAAGGAGCGCGAGGCTGTCCGGGCCGCCAGATACCGCGAGGCCCAGTTTTTCCGTCCCGCCGGCAAAATCCGGGACCAGCTTGTGCAGCGCCTCGGTGAAGCGATCCGGGAGCCCGGGTTCAGTCACGTGCCGGAGGTCTCTGGTCCGGCATGACTATCTGCAATTCGCAGCCTGTTTCCCGCTGGTCACACGGCGGGCGAGGCGCCCGCTCGCCAGATCGGGATAGACATCCTCAAGTTCGGCAAGAACCCGGCAGGCATCGTCTTTTTTGTCCAGCTGGACCAGAGCGGTGCTCAGGAAATAGAGGCTGTCCGCCGCGCGACCGCCGCGCGGCCTCTTCTGATAGTTCTCATAGAGTGCGACGGATGCCAGTGCCGGTTTTCCATCATCCAGATAAGCCCGACCGAGCAGGTTTTGGGCAAAGCTGGCTCGGCGATGGTCGGGATGATCGGCGATGGTTTTCTTGAGCTGCGCCTGAGCCTCGGGATAATATTTGGCCTCCCACAGGCGAAAACCGTAAATGTAGGAATCTTCACCGGCGTCACCGGTGTCGGGCATCACTATGGCTGCAACCGCGCTGACGCGCTCCGGATCCGGGGCCGGTTGATCGGTTGCAGCTGATGGGGCTACCGCGGTCGAGGCTCCACCTGCATCAGGTGCCACAACGGCGGGGGCTGTTTCCATGGCTGCCAGCTTGTCCTCGATCTGTTTCATGCGAAAACCGTTGCGCTCCACCTGATTGGTAAGGTTTGCGAGGCTGCGTTCCAGGGCATCGACCCGGGTGATGAGATCCGAGACCGCCGAGGTGGTGGTAGCTGGCGTACCGGCTGCTTCCGTTTCCGGAGCAATTTCGGGCTCGAAAAAACGGGTGGATCCGCCAGGGAACACCTTGCGCTGGACCGCACGCATTTCCTTTTCCAGGCGCTCGACGCGCTTGTCCACTGCGCTGTCCTGTGCCGCTGCGGGAACGGACAGGAGCAGGCCGGGAACGAGGAAGGGTAAAACGAATAATTTCATGCAGAGGCTCCTGAAGCTCAATCGGAATTCCAGCTTTCTGTTAACCATAGATGAGGCCGAAAAGCAAAGCAGGATCGGTGTTGGGGCGTGCAAGATTTTGACAGTGACGGTCGGTCTTAAGTCACTCGTCCCCGTCAGCAATTCCGTCCGCTTCGTCTCCAGCGCTATTCGGCGATCCAATTCCGACATCATTGCGGGACAGCAGGGCCGCGGCGCTGATGCCGACATCCTTGATGGTGCGTTCGGCGGTACCGAGGGCCGGGATCACATTTCCGTCAATCGTGACGGTCAGAGCGTCCGGTCGCCCGGTCAGGATCTGGGGGCCAGCGGCATCAGCAGGCACTGTATAGGTCTCGCCGGGCGCCATTTCCTTTTCGAACAGGCGATCACCATTTTCGTCATAAATCTTCAGCCAGACGGTATCTGTTGCGGTAAGAACAACGGTTCCATCAGTCGAAGGCTGTTCTCCAGCGACTGCCGGGATGGTGCCGTCGGTGACAATATCGCTGACAATGGCGTCGTTTTCGGCGAGATCCGTGCTGTTGCCCAGCGCATCAAAGTCCGAGGGTTGCAAAATAACCGTGCGCCAGACGATATAACCCACCAATATGACCGCGCCGAGACCCGCGGCCACCAGCGCCAGTGTTTTTGGCGGTATGCTGCTGGGATTGGCCGGGGAATAGCCGCTGGTTTCCGGTTGGTAGGCGGCATGGCCCTGATCATCCATTTCTTCCCGAAGCTGGGTGCCAATGGCCGCATCGCTCAGACCCACGGCCCGCGCATAGGATTTGGCAAATCCGATCGCATATGTCCGCCCGGGCAATGCTTCAAAATCGCCAATTTCAATTGATGAGAGATGGCGCTGCGGAATACGGGTGGTCTTTGCGACTTCTTCGATCGTCAGGTTCTTTTGCTCGCGTGCCTGCTTAAGCAATTGGCCAGCGCTGTGCAGACTGAGCTCAGCAGCAGCTTCTTCATTCTCTTCACTGTCAATCGATTCTGCGGCCATAACACTCTCCAGTGGCCGGTTCGCGGTGCGACCCTTTCCCCCAACTCCAGACAGAAAAGCCATTTGCGCGGCGAAATGTCAATGGCAATCACCGACCGGGGAATCAGAATTTGTAAATTGATGTTAGCCCAGATCGATCTCGTTCTCTTGCGCCCACTTTTCCAGCGCGGCCCGGGAGTCGGTATCGGGGCTCGAAAGATGGCCTTCCATGAATGCCGAAACTTCGTCCAGATTGACCGAACGGATCATGGCCTTGATGGGTCCCACCGAGGCCGGCGTGATCGACAGGCGCCGGATGCCAAGGCCAAGCAGTGCGAGCGAATCCAGTGTCCGTCCACCCATCTCTCCGCAAACGCTCAGCTCCACATCGAGCGCGTCCGCCTGTTGTGCGATCCGCCGCAAATAGCGCAGGATGGCGGGGCTGAGCCAGTCGAAACGTTCTGCCAGTTTGGGATTGCTGCGATCGGCGGCAAACAGAAACTGGGTGAGATCATTCGTCCCGATGGACAGGAAATCGAGCCTGGGTGCCATCAGGTCGAGGCATTCGGCGAGGGCCGGCACTTCGAGCATCGCGCCATAACGAATGGAAATCGGCAACTGCTTCTTCCGGTCTTTCAGAAAAGTCAGCTGTTTTTCAAAAACCGCCTTGGCTTCGTCAAATTCCCACGGTTCCGCAATCATCGGGAACATCACGTTCAGCTTCCGGCCGGCAGACGCTTCAAGCAGTGCGCGGGCCTGAACTTTCATCAGCGCATCCCGTTCCAGCCCGATACGCAGCGCCCGCCAGCCCATGGCCGGATTTTCCTCCTTGACCTCGCTGGCCTGAAAATAGGGCAGTGGTTTGTCGCCGCCGATATCTACCGTCCGAAAAATGACCGGCTTTTCTCCGGCAGCATCGAGCACATCCCGGTAGAGGCGCAACTGTCCGGCACGACCCGGCATGGTTGCGGCGACGAGAAACTGGAATTCGGTCCGGAACAGTCCGATGCCATCGGCTCCGGTCAGTTTCAACATGCCGACATCGTCGCGTAAACCTGCATTGATATTGAGCGCAATCCGCGTGCCATCAAGCGAAACAGGTTCCTTGTCGCGGAGCTCCATATAGGTTGCGCGCTTTTTCTGGCTGAGCTCTACCTGAGCCTCGAATGCCTCTTCCATCGAGGGATTGGGCCTTACGAACAGCGAATTGTCATCGACGTTGAGCAGCAGATGATCATGTTCACGGATCTGTTGCCGAACATTTGCCACCTGGCCGAGAATGGGGATATCCATGGCGCGGGCGATGATCGTGACATGGGCTGTCAGCGAGCCTTCTTCGAGGACGACTCCCTTGAGGCGGCGACGATCATATTCCAGCAGTTCCGCCGGGCCAAGATTGCGCGCGATCAAAATCGTGTCCTGACGCAGCCCCAATGTGGCCGCTGTGCCCATCTGTCCCGAAACGATCCGGAGCAGCCGGTTGGCCAGATCCTCGAGATCATGCATCCGGTCGGCGAGCAGGGGATCGTCAATCTGGCGCATGCGCATGCGGGTATGCTGCTGCACGCGCTCGATCGCTGCCTCAGCGGTCAGCCCGCTGTCGATTGCCTCGTTTATCCGCCGGCTCCAGCCCTCGTCATAGGCAAACATCTTGTAAGTCTGGAGCACCTCTTCATGTTCACCACCAACGCCAAACTCCGCCTGGTTGGTCATCTGGTCAATCTGGATCCGCATTTTGTCAAATGCGGAATAGACCCGGTGGCGTTCGGCTTCGATATCCTCGGCTACTGTATGTTCGATCTTCACCCGTGGCTGGTGAAAGACGGCATGACCACTAGCCTTGCCCTTGACCAGTTGCAGCCCGGACAACCGAATGGCCCCGCTTTCGGTCGCCTCGGTAATTTCTGCACTATTGTCGTCAATCAGTTCGGCATTGGATATCAGCTCTGACAGAACCATTGCAGCAGTTTGAAAAGCTTCGATTTCTTCCTCAAGATACTTGCGGGGCTCGATATGCTGGGCACACAGGACTCCCACGGCTTTCTGATTACGGATAATCGGGACACCGGCAAAACTGTGGAACTTTTCTTCACCTGTTTCCGGCCGGTACTGAAAGTCCGGATGGCTGGCTGCCTCGTCGAGGTTCAGTGTTTCCACATTCTTGGCGATATAGCCGGTAAGTCCTTCTCCCAATGCAAGTTTGGTTACATGGACCGCTTCCTGATTCAGACCCCGCGTCGCAAATAGTTCGAGCACGCCATCCCGGCGAAGATAGATCGAACAGACCTCGCTGCTGACAGCCTCGGCAATTCTGTCGACAACCTGATTCAGTTTCGACTGGGCATTGGTTGAAGCGGCCATGATGTCGCGCAGCCCCGTGAGAATATTGCGCGCAGTAACGGGAGCCGGATTCGGTTTTGTGTCCATGCGGCATGCCTAGCAGAAAGCATGCCCTCAGGCGACATGCATTGGGGAACCAAATGTCATCGGATATATGGAGATGAGGGTTTGGCCGAAGCCCTGAATTGATGCTCAGGCTTCGGCGAGCATCTCTTCCTTAAGTCGGAGTTTTTCTTTCTTGAGACTGTGGATGAGAATTGTATCGGGAGAGGGGCGGGATTCTTCTTCGCTGATCTTGCGGTCAAGAGCTTCGTGTTTTCCGCGCAATGCCGACACGTGATTCTGATCCATATTCATTCTCCCAAAAGATAAGGTTTTCGATGATGAAAGCGGTTGCGGGTGTCCCTTTCTGCGTTCCGGCCAACATGCCTTGCGGTCCGGTTTTTCACTTCGCCATTCGGACTGCCCGAATTGTCTTGGTTTAGACTTGATCCGTGAATATGGTGAAGATGACAAATTTGTTGCAGACAGGCAAGAGTGAATTAGGACCGTTATGGGGATGAGCGATGAAGAGTTGCGGCAACGGCTTGAATTGCTGCGGGAAGAACATCGTGATCTGGATGAAGCGGTAACGGCGCTGCGTGATTCTGGCAGTCAGGACCAGTTGCGGATCGCCCGACTCAAGAAACGGAAGTTGCAGCTGCGTGACCGCATGATCCTGATCGAGAATCAACTTATCCCGGACATCATTGCATGAACGCTGGCTGTCGGCTTTTGCATGACAGGCCGTTAACCGAGATCGTCAACTGATTAACCTGTTTCTCCGGGCCGTATCACATTGAAACAACCCGAATATTAACCCTGTTTCCAGAAATTTTAACTGTCCCTGACAGGTCGGATAATGCTATGACAGTTTTATGTCGACAAGCGGAACTCTGATCACGCCAAAGGTGCTGGATGCCCTCTATACTGAGGCTATGGTGCTTGCGGACGAAGCGCGTTCCTATTTCGAATCGGGCCGGTTCCATGAACAGTGTTCGGGAGATCCGGAAGTCTCGGTGGCCTTTTCCTGCGAATCGCTGAAAGTGACAACGCGGCTCATGCACTGCATCGCATGGCTGCTGAACCAGCGGGCACTACATGGCGACGAGCTCACCGAAGGCGAAGTTTGGAACCATGATCGCGCCCTGGGTTATGCAGCGTCAAGTGATGTCGAGATGGCACGGCTTTTTCCCGAAGAAGCGCGCCAGATTGTGATGGCCAGCGAAGAGCTGTTTTTTCGCCTGCAGCGCCTGTCATCCAAAATGGAAAGTATTGCAGACCCGGAACCCGAGGTGCACAACCTGTTCCGCCGGCTGCAAACGTCCTTCTAGCGCACGGATTGCGATGACGTCTGTTTGATCAGGCAGAGGCGGCTGATTCCTGGCTCTGTTCCATCGTTGGATAGTCGACATATCCTTCAGGCCCCTGGCTGTACCAGGTCGGGGTGAAATCAATGGGATTGAGTTCGGCACCGCTCTCGAAGCGTGCCGGCAGATCAGGATTGGTCATGAACGTCCGCCCGAAACTGATTGCATCGGCCCGGTCATTGGCCAGAGCGTCGGTCGCATTCTCATAGAAATAGTCGCTGTTCAAAACGAGAGGGCTGTTGAACACGGGCCGGATGTCCGGGCTGACGGGTGGTACGTCAGTGGCGCCATAGGTGCCATGCGCTGGTGGTTCCCGCAGTTCCAGAAAAGCGATTCCGATCTTGTCGAGCAGCGTTGCCGCTGCCGTGAAGGTTTCGACCGGTGTCGCATCATCCGCACCCTGTGAATCGCCATTGGGAGACAGGCGCACTGCGGTCCGGTCGCTACCCCAGATATCGACGAGGCGCTGCGTGACTTCGCCAAGCAGACGGACGCGGTTCTCGATCGAGCCGCCATATTCATCTTCGCGGAAATTGCAGCCTGAGCGGATGAACTGGTCGATCAGATAGCCATTGGCACTGTGGAGCTGAACTCCGTCAAATCCGGCTTTCTTCGCATTTTCAGCGGCGTTGGCATAATCGTCGAGAAGAGCCGGGATCTCGTCCTTGGCCAGCGGCCGCGCTTCTTCATAGTCTTTTTTGCCCAGATAGGTACGTACCGACCCAGGCGCGGTGGTTGCGGATGATGACACGGGTTTTTCGCCACCCAGAAAATCGGGGTGCACAATCCGGCCCATGTGCCACAGCTGGCAGATGATGCGTCCGCCAGCTTCATGCACGCGCTCGACGATCGGCTTCCACGCTTCGGTTTGTGCTTCGTTCCAGATGCCCGGTGCGAATGGTGTGCCCAGACCTTGCTGACTGATGCCCGTCGCTTCGGAAATGATCAGACCGGCACCGGCACGCTGCGAGTAATATTCGCCCATCAGCGGGGTTGGAACAAAATCCACGGTTGAGCGACACCGGGTCAGCGGCGCCATCAGCATCCGGTTCGGTGCTTCAATGGCGCCCAGCTTGATGGGGTCGAACAATGTGGTCATGGTGAAGTTCCCAATGTGATGATGATTGTTAATTGCACAGTTAAGAGGCGCGCCATCGAAATGCAATGCTTTGAAAGCACATATGTTTCCCCTATATTAATAGCAGCGCAAATCGCTGTGAAATTCCCGGAGTCGACATGACCGCAAGCCTTCCAGAAGATCCGACCCTTGATGAGGTGCGCGCCTTTCTCGCGCCATCGCTGGCCATGCAGGCGGCCTTTGACGGGTGGAACGAGACAGCAGTCGAAGCGGCTGCCCTGCAGGAAGATGTCGATACCGACCTTGCGCGGCTCGCGTTTAATGACGGTCCGGTCGATATGATCGCCGCCTGGTTTGAGTCCGTCGATACGCGCATGGCGGAAAGATATTCGGCTGAAGAACTGGACGCGATGAAGATCCGCGAGCGGATAACCAATCTGGTGCTGGCGCGGCTGGAAATTCTCGAACCGGATCGCGAGGGCTTGCGCCGGGCGCTCGCCATTCTCGCTGCGCCACCCAATGTCCGGTGGGCGGCAAAGCTGGGCTGGGGGGCGGCTGACAAGATGTGGCGGCTCGCCGGTGATACCGCGACCGACTATAATCATTATACCAAGCGTACGCTGTTGTCGGCTGTCTACGGTAGTACGATCAGCGTGTTTCTCGACGATGAAAGCGAAGATTTTGCCGATACCCGGGCCTTTCTGGACCGGCGGATCGCAAATGTGATGCAGTTTGAAAAAGTGAAGGCGAGGGTGACTGGCCGTGGCGGCGATCGTTTCAGCATGGCCCGCTTCTTCGGACGTCTCCGCTACCGCAACATGTGATCGGAATTTCGGCAAACACCGGCAATAAAAGACTCGCCAGCCCCTTTCTATAATGATAATCACTCGCAACTAACTTGTTTGAGTAGCTGAATGGCCCGTTCTGACCTGACTGAAATCACACTGGATCGTCTGTCTCTGCGGCAGGTGGCCGAAATTCGTTCCGTTGACTGGGAGGCCATGTCGGAAAATGAAGGACGACGCCTGCGCGCGCTGGGACTGGATGAAGGGGTGGCGGTGGAGAAACTGCACAGGGGCATGTTTGGCTTCAACGATCCGATTGCGCTGAAAGTGGGCCGGATGATGGTCGCTGTGCGGAAATCCCATGCGATGGCCATTTCGGTTGTCCTGAGCGACTGACCATGACCGAAGCTGCTCCCCTGATTGTCCTCGCGGGCAACCCCAATGCCGGAAAAAGCGCCTTGTTCAACGCCTTGACCGGCGCGCGCCAGAAGATAGCCAACTATCCCGGTGTGACGGTGGAACGCAAAGCGGGGCATTTTGCCCTGCCAAATGGCCGGCCGGCGGAACTGGTTGATTTGCCGGGAAGCTATAGCCTTGATCCGACCAGCCCCGACGAGGCGGTCACGCGCAGCGTGATCATGGGATCGCAGGATGGTGAGCGGAAACCGGACGCGATTATCGTTGTGCTCGACGCCGCAAATCTCGATAATCACCTGCGCTTTGCGCTGGAGATCATTGCGCTCGGGCAGCCGACGATTATCGCCCTCAACATGATGGATCTGGCAGAGCGGGACGGACTGACACTGGATCCCGCGAAGCTGGAAGAGATGCTGGGCGTACCGGTGGTGCCGACCGTGGCCGTGCGCCGCCGCGGTCTGGAAAATCTTTCGGCAGCTGTGGAAAACCGCCTGTCCGGAATGACTCCTGCCGGAGAACCGGTTGTCGCCAGGGAGCGCGGTCACGGACTGCGGATCCAGGCCAAGAAAATCGCTGGCGAGGCCGTGGTGTCCGAAACAGCCGGACGGCGCTGGTCGGAGCGGGCGGATGCCCTGTTCCTGCACCCGGTGGCCGGACCGATCATCCTGCTCGCCATCTTGTTCGTGATGTTTCAGGCGGTCTTCGCCTGGTCCGAGGCGCCGATCGGATGGATCGAGCAGGGAACGGAAATGGCTGCTGCGGCAGTTCAGGCCGGATTGCCCGACGGATTTTTGAAGGACTTCCTGATCGAAGGCGCGATTGGCGGCGTTGGCTCGGTCGTCGTGTTCCTGCCGCAGATCCTGATCCTGTTCCTCTTCATCCTGCTGCTTGAGGCAAGTGGCTACATGACCCGGGCGGCCTTCATCATGGACCGGCTAATGGCCAGTGTCGGCTTGTCCGGACGCAGCTTCATTCCGCTGCTCTCCTCGTTCGCCTGCGCCATTCCCGGGATCATGGCGACGCGCAGCATTTCGGATCCCAATGACCGGCTGACTACCATCCTTGTCGCCCCCTTGATGACCTGCGCCGCGCGGCTGCCGGTCTATGCCATCATCATCGGGGCCTTCATTCCGGCACGAGATGTCGGCGGTGGTGTCGGTTTGCAGGGACTGGTCCTGTTCGGGCTGTACATTTTCGGCATTGTGGGCGCGATGATTGTCGCGCTGGTTCTGCGCAGCACGGTAGCCAAGGGGCCGAATGCCGGGTTCCTGATGGAAATGCCGAAATACCAGCTGCCGCGAATTCGCGACATCCTGCTCGGCCTGTGGCAGCGCGCTTGGATCTTCCTGCGCCGCGCCGGCACGATCATATTTGCAGCCACAGTAATATTGTGGCTGATGCTGACCTATCCCAAGGTGCCGATCGACAGCCCGATGAGCCAGGTCGATTATTCGGCAGCTGGCCGAATTGCCAATGTGATGGAACCGGTGGTAGCCCCAATCGGTTTCAATCGTGACATGGCGCTGGCTCTGATCCCGGCCATGGCGGCGCGCGAAGTGGCGGTCTCGGCTCTGGCGACGACCTACGCGATTGATGCTCCCGACGAAGAAGCCGAGGCCAAGTCGCTGACCGAACGCCTGCAAAGCCGCTGGACCTTGCCGATGGCGCTCGCGTTTCTCGCCTGGTTTGTTTTCGCCCCGCAATGCATCTCGACAATTGCGGTCACTCGCCGCGAAACCAATGGCTGGAAGTGGCCAACCTTCATGCTGGTCTATCTTTTTGCGCTCGCCTATGTCGCTGCCGGTATTACATATTGGAGTGCCGTTGCGCTCGGTCTATAGAACCCCCAGAGAATCGAAACACAATCAATATATCTGGGGAATTGCATCATGGCAGGCAGCGTAAACAAGGTCATCATCGTGGGAAATCTTGGCGCTGATCCCGAAGTGCGGACGTTCAGCAATGGCGGAAAAGTCTGCAATCTGCGCGTGGCCACCAGCGAAAACTGGAAAGACCGCAATACCGGCGAGCGCAAGGAAAAAACCGAATGGCACAGCGTCGCCATTTTCTCCGAAGGCCTCGCCGGAGTCGCCGAGCGCTATCTGCGCAAGGGCAGCAAGGTCTATCTCGAAGGCAAGCTCCAGACCCGAAAGTGGCAGGACCAGTCGGGCAATGACCGCTATTCAACCGAAGTCGTGCTCCAGGGCCCGGGCGCAGTCATGACCATGCTCGACGTTCGACAGGGCGCCGCCGGCCAGGGCGGCGGATCAAATGACGGCTGGGGCGGCGGTGCCTCGGGCGGCGGCCAGGGTGGCGGCTCCAACGACGGCTGGGGCAGCACCGGCGGTGGTTCAGGCGGCGGATCCGGCGGTGGCCAGGGCGGTGGTGCCTTTGACAACGATCTGGATGACGACGTTCCGTTTTAGGGAACAGTCTGGCGTCGGCTAAGGGCGCAAAAGCGGACGTTTGGAATCCAATATTTCTTGTGGGCCGTTCCCGCAATTGAACTTG
>JBCBZY010000292.1:0-3757 GCA_039815115.1 Pseudomonadota bacterium
CGAGGCGGAGATGGGCGCTGACCTCCAAAGATTCGGCAACTTCACCGCAGGTTTTGCCGGACACGAGCCCGTTGAGCCGCTGAGACAACCTGCCTTCCGGTTCATCCGGGAATTGCATGTAAAGCTCCGAAGCTATGGTCAGACCGAGCACGCGATCACCCAGAAATTCGAGACGCTGATAATCCTTTTCCCCAAAGCTGCCATGGGTGACGGCTCGGACATAGAGGCGGACATTATCGGGCTCTTCCCCGACAATGTCCGTTATCCAGTCCCGGAAATCCGAATTGCTCAAAAGCCTTCTCCAATTCGCTCCCAGCGCGCGGCAGGGAACCAGGACAACGGATCATGCAATTCTGCAGATCCGTTCGTGGAAAATACCGAAACCAGTGCGCGGCCTACCAGATTTTCCTGAGGCACCATCCCGATAGCTTGCCCTTCCTGAGCTGGCCAGCGACTGTCAGCGCTGCGATCCCG
Organism: Pseudomonadota bacterium; assembly: GCA_039815115.1. GTDB lineage: Bacteria > Pseudomonadota > Alphaproteobacteria > Sphingomonadales > Sphingomonadaceae > Parasphingorhabdus. The sequence continues at coordinate 475 of JBCBZY010000292.1, forward strand.
ATTGTCGCCCATCAGAAACATGTGGCCATCCGGAACCACGAATGGCCCCTTGTCATCGCCATCGGAATTCTCGTCAAGATCCAGTATCCGGTAAGACCGGCCATTAGGCAACGTTTCTTCAAATTGCGGATAGCGACAAATCGCGTTGCCTTGGCCGTCCGAAGTTTTGAAGGAATCTCTGTAACAGGGACTGTTTGGCGTGATGGCGTGGATAAAAGGTTCGACCTCAGTTCGTTGAACGGCTTCTCCGTTGATTGAAATAAGGCCCCGAGACACTTCGATGATATCACCGGACAAACCAATCACCCGCTTGATATAGTCTTCTTTGGCAGAGGGAGGAGCCTTGAAAACGACCACATCCCCCGGCGTCGGCGGATTAGCCAGAATTCGCCCAGGTATAACCGGAACACTGTACGGCATACTGTATTTTGAGAATCCATAAGGCCATTTGGCGACCAGCAGAAAGTCTCCAACCATCAGGCGTGGCTGCATGGATTCAGATGGAATGTTGAATGGCGCAACAACAAAGCTCCGGAGAACCAGCACGAACAGGGCGAGCTTGAACAGAAAGCCGACAAATTCGACCGTTTCGGATTTCTGGTTTCCAGATTTTTTCATCGCGTCCCTTTGCTGACAATGCAGGGCGCGGTCAAGTGCCGAAGATATTGCCAATTCAATCGCCCAAATCCGACAATTTGCGCTTGTGGGAAAGACATGCTGGCGATAGTGCCTGAGGTTCGATCAGCTTCCGGGTCCGATACAGAAGGAACAGAATTTGGCAGACTGGAACGGCATCAAAACCCAGCCCCGCAAGACTTTGACCGATTTGTTTGCAGGCGACACCGATAGGGTCGAACAATTTTCATTCGAACTGACAGATATATTGTTCGATTTCTCCAAGACCCACCTTGACCATGGACTGATAGCCGAGTTTGGCGAGCTCTCCGAAAGGCTGGGAGTTGCAGATCGAATCCAACACCTGCTGTCAGGTGAAATTGTCAATCCGAGTGAAGGTCGGGCTGCAGAGCACTGCGCCGAGCGCGGGATAGGCAATGCGGACAGCGTGCATATGGCGGAACTGCTGCAATCCCGCATGGCTGGCCTCATCAAAGCGATCGAGTCAGGTGCATTGGGCGAGATCAACCACGTCATACATCTTGGTATCGGTGGGTCCGCCTTGGGCCCGGAACTGCTGCTGAAGGCGCTTTCTCTGGGCGATGAGAAATATGAGACAGCCGTCGTATCCAATATCGATGGCAGCGCGCTGGAACCGGTCCTTGAACGATTCGAGGCATCGAAAACGCTGCTGGTCATTGCATCCAAGAGTTTCACAACGGCAGAAACGCTTCTCAATGCTCGATCCGTCATGGACTGGATGCGGGAAGAGGGTGAGGCGGATCCATTTGGCAGAATAGTCGCCCTGACAGCCAAACCGGAAAAAGCCGTAGAATGGGGCTTGGACGAAAGCCGTATCTTGCCGTTCTCCGAAACAATCGGCGGGCGCTATTCGCTTTGGTCATCCATTGGATTCAGCGTTGCCTTGACGGTCGGAATGGAAACATTTGAAGATCTGCTCGCGGGCGCCGCGGAAATGGACCGGCATTTTGCCGATACGCCACTTGATCGGAATATTCCCGTTCTGGCCGCATGGTGCGATCAATATTATGCCCAGGCCCGCCAATGCGAAACCCGCGCTGTCTTTGCCTATGACGAACGGCTCGGCCTGCTTCCTGACTATCTTCAGCAGCTGGAAATGGAGAGTAACGGCAAGTCTGTCAGACTGGATGGAAATCCTGTTGATGGCCACAGCAGTTCCATCACCTGGGGCGGCGTGGGCACGGATGCGCAGCATGCTGTGTTCCAGTTATTGCACCAGGGCACGCATCTCGTGCCAGTCGAGTTTCTGGCTGTGATCGAACCTGGTCATTCGTTGCAAGACGAACATCATCAGGGCTTGCTGCTGAACTGCTTTGGCCAGGCCGCTGCGTTAATGGCGGGCAAAACATCTGATGATCCCAATCGCAATTATCCCGGCGACAGGCCGTCAACAACCGTCCTGCTGGACAGACTGGACGGTAGAACGCTGGGTGCGCTGATCGCCTTTTATGAACACCGGACCTTCGTCAACGCGGCGATGTTGGAGATCAACCCATTTGACCAGTTTGGTGTCGAACTTGGCAAGCAGATGGCCAATCAGCTGATGTCAGGCGATGGTAACGAAATGGATCCGTCGACCGAACAATTGAAAAAGCGGGCCTTTCCGGCCTGACTATCGAGGAAAAATCATGTCTGAATTTGATTACGATCTCTTCGTCATTGGGGCGGGCTCCGGCGGAGTCCGCGCAGCACGAGTTTCGGCATCCTATGGCGCCAAAGTGGCTGTAGCCGAGGAATATCGGGTTGGCGGTACTTGCGTCATTCGCGGTTGTGTGCCCAAGAAACTGCTGGTTTACGGCTCCCATTTTTCCGAAGAACTGGAAGACGGAAAGAATTTTGGCTGGACCTGGGATAATGCCAAATTTGACTGGACCAAATTGCGGGATCATGTGCTGGGCGATGTCGATCGGCTCAATAACGCCTATATGGACACGTTGAAAAACCACAATGTCGAAATGATATTGGAACGCGCAGAAATTGCGGGTCCCCATGAAATTGAGCTGGCTTCGGGCAAAACGGTTACGGCAAAAACCATCCTCGTTGCAACTGGTGCCTGGCCCGATGTTCCTCAGTTTCCGGGCAGTGAACATATGCTGACATCCAACGAGATGTTTCATCTGGAGAAGCTCCCGGAAACCGTCATCATTTCCGGCGGCGGCTACATCGCCAACGAGTTTGCCGGTATTTTCAACGGTCTCGGTAGCGAGGTCTATGTGGTCAACCGGTCTGATGTCATTCTTCGCGGTTATGATGAAAGTCTGCGCGACCGCCTGCTGCAGATTGGCACCAGCAAAGGCATTACCTACAAGTTCAATTGCACCTTCGACAAGATCGAGAAGCGCGACGATGGTGCACTGGATGTCTATATGGACGGCAGAGACCGGCCCGTGGTCGCCGATGTTGTTCTGGCGGCAACTGGTCGTCGACCAAAGGTTGACGGGCTCGGCCTCGAAAATGCCGGAGTGGAAACCAATGACAAGGGCGCGATCAAGGTTGATGAGTATAGCCAGACCAACGTCGAGAGCATCTATGCGGTGGGCGATGTAACGGACAGGGTACAACTGACCCCGGTCGCGATCCGCGAAGGGCAGGCCTTTGCCGACACGTTATTTGGCGACAACCCGCG
>JBCBZY010000103.1:0-8793 GCA_039815115.1 Pseudomonadota bacterium
GCAATTTGACAACCGCACGCAGACTGCAACAACAGTTCTGACACTGCCGACGGCGGTACCCAGCTTGCAATTCACGGTATTTGATGTCGATTTCGCCGCCAATGATTTCGCCGACAAACTGACCGTCACCGGCAGCTTCGAAGGCTCCACGGTAATGCCTACTCTGACCAACGGCACAGTCAATTATGTGATCGGTAATGTGGCAATAGGTGACGGAGGTTCAGGCGGAACCGCGGCGGATGGCAATGTTGTCGTGACCTTCAGCTCGCCTGTTGATACCGTGACCATCGTTTACGGAAATGCCAATACCGCTCCTGCCAATCCCGACGGACAAGCCATTTCCATTCACGATTTCAATTTCTGCAATCCGGAGACTTCGCTTAGCGTCACCAAGATCAGCACCGTGATCAGCGATCCGGTCAGCATTGTCGATGGCACCTCCATTCCCAAATCGATTCCGGGGGCCATCGTCCAATATTGCATTTTGATCACTAACAGCGGCAGCGCCACCGCTACAGATATCGTGGCCACCGACAATCTGATCGGCACCTATACTTACACACTGGAGTCCATGCAGAGCGGTAGCAATTGCAATGCTGCGGCTACGGTTGAAGATGACGATGCCAGCGATGGAGCAGAAGGCGATGGCATCACGGCATCAGTAGTGGGAACGCTTCTGACGGCCAATATCTCGTCTTTGGGGCCTTCAGCCAGTTCGGCCCTGACATTCCGCGTAACTGTCGATTGACGTCCGGTTAGACTAACCAGATCGCTTGAGCCGGACCAGCATTTCATCCAGCGCTGACAGAAATCGTGACCGGTCCTGCTTGCCAAATGGCGGCGGCCCGCCAATATTTTCCGTCCCCATACCCGCCCGCAGATCACTCATGATCGCGCGTGTTGCAACCGCTGCTCCGACGGAGTCGATGGTGAACGGCTTGCCATTGGGGGCAAGAACCTGAGAGCCGGCCTTGATGCAGCGCTCGGCGAGCAGGATATCACTTGTGATTATCACCGATGCCGCGCCAGCTTGTTCGGCAACATAATCGTCAGCCGCATCAAATGCGTCAGACACCACCACACGGCTGACAAGCGGATGTTGCGGGATACGAAAATGGCTGTTGCTGACAATGACTACGGGAATTTCATGACGATAGGCGACCCGGTAGATCTCCTCTTTCACCGGGCAGGCATCGGCATCAACCAAAATCTGAATGGCTCCAGTCACTGCGGCCTTCAATCCCTCCGCGGTTTGCCTTCAAAGGGCCGTTTGCCACGATGGGGTTTTTTCTTTTTGCCCCCGAAAGGTGCTTTTGGTCCTTTCTTCCGATCACCGTTTTCCGCTGGCTTGCCTGGTCCCCCACCGCCATGATTTCCATCGCTTGCAAATTTCCGTTTGGCTCCCGGCTTGCCGGAACCCGCATTTGACTTGCCGTCAAAATCCTTGCCACCGGTTCGGCCTTCCGCCCGCTTGCGCTTGCCGAATTTCTTGCCGCCGAACTTTTTGCTCGCATTGCTATAGTCCCGGCCGCCGCCGGCATTGTCGCGGCGTCCCTTGCGGTTGCGCTTCGCCGCTTCGCGGGGCTTGCCTTCAAAACGGGTGATTGTGATGTCATCCGTGTCATCGCCGCCATCCCGCTTTTGCGCAATGGCCTTGGTGAACTTGGCTTCCACCGCCCGCGGAATCTCGAACAGCGTGTCATTGCCATTGATGCGGATGGCGCCAATCTCGTTCTTGGTTATATGCCCGCGTCGGCATAATACCGGCAGGATCCAGCGGGCATCTGCTCGCTGGTTGTGACCGACGTCCATCTTGAACCAGACCGTATCCTCAAAACCGGGACGCGGACCGCCAGGAGCGGGCTTTGACTGGGCACCACGATCCAGCATCTGTTCCGGCGCCGGCATTTTCGCGCGATGGGACTGGACCAGCATGGCGGCAATGTCTTCGGGAGTCTTCTCCGTCATCAGGCGGGTGGCCAGTTCGCGATCGTCTTCGTCAATCTCTACCGGCTGGCGCAGCATTTCAATCAGCCGTTCGGCATCATTTTTCCGAATGTCCGCACGGGACGGCGCATCTTTCCATTCGGCGTTAATCTTGGCGCCGCGCAGCATGGACTCAACGCGCTTGCGTCGCTGATAGGGGACGACCAGCACGGCCGTGCCTTTCTTGCCTGCCCGACCAGTCCGTCCTGAGCGATGCTGCAGGGTCTCGGCATCCCGCGGGATTTCCACATGAATAACGAGAGACAGGGTCGGCAAATCGAGCCCGCGAGCCGCGACATCCGTTGCCACACAAACTCGCGCGCGTCTGTCACGCAAAGCCTGCATCGCCTGATTGCGTTCGCTTTGCGTATGTTCGCCGGATAGCGCCACCGCACTGAATCCGCGATCGACCAGACTGGCGTGCAGACGGCGGACGCTTTCACGCGTCGCGCAGAACAGCATGGCGGATTCGGCTTCATGAAAACGCAACAGGTTCACCACAGCATTTTCGGTATCGGCTGGCGCAACGGTCACCGCCTGATAGGTAATATCCCCATGCCCGCGATCTTCGCCGACCGTGGAAATGCGCATCGCATCGGTCTGATAGCGTTTCGCCAGAGCGACAATCGGCTTGGGCATGGTGGCCGAGAACAGCAATGTGCGGCGCCCTGCTCCTGTCGCGTCGAGTATTTCCTCGAGATCTTCGCGGAATCCCATGTCGAGCATTTCATCCGCTTCATCCAGAACCACCGCACGCAGTTTGCTCAAATCCAGCGCCCCGCGTTCCAGATGATCCCGCAATCGCCCTGGGGTTCCGACAATGACATGGGCCCCGCGTCGCAAGGTCCGCCGTTCTTTCGAAGCATCCATGCCGCCGACACAGGTGGCAATCTGTGCTCCGGCCTTGGCATAGAGCCAGTTCAGTTCACGGCTGACCTGGAGCGCCAGTTCACGTGTCGGCGCAATAACCAGAGCCAGCGGCTCCACCAGAAATGGAAACCGGCCGCTGTCTTCGAGCAGCTGCGGCGCCATAGCGAGCCCGAAGGCCACAGTTTTGCCGGATCCGGTCTGCGCCGAAACGATGAGGTCACGCCCCTCGGTCTCCGGTTCGAGAACGGCAGCCTGCACGGCTGTAGGTTTGTCATATTCGCGCTCGCTCAGGGCTTCGGCGAGAAGCGGGGAAACTGTATTGAATGACATGAAAATTCCGTCAGCGGCAAAGTTGAAAGCACACCGGGAATGCCAGTCTCCGGCGGTTTGAAAGGATTGTCTTATGATTACAGAGCTTGCGCTGCCGCATAACCGCTGGCCCAGGCCCATTGAAAATTATAGCCACCAAGCCAGCCGGTGACATCTACGGCTTCGCCGATAGCATAGAGTCCCGGCATCTGCCTAGCTTCCATATTTTTCGACGAGAGATCGGCGGTACTGATCCCGCCGGCGGTCACTTCCGCCTTGGCAAAACCCTCGGTGCCGTTGGGCATGAAACGCCAGTCCGCCAGACGCCGGGCGGCGTCTTCCAGTTTGCGATCCGCCAGATTGCCGAGATCCCCGGTAAGGGCGATGCGTTCGATCAACGTATCCGACAAGCGCGTGGGCAGACTTTCGCCCATGGCTTTCTTCAGATGCATGCGCGGCTGCGCCCGCTTGAGCTCCACCAGCCAGCTGGCTGGTCGATCGGGCAGGAAATTGACCGACACCGGCGATCCGTGTCGCCAGTAGGAAGATATCTGCAAAATCGCCGGACCGGACAAGCCCCTGTGAGTGAACAGCGCGGCTTCACGGAACGCGGTCTTGCCGCAGCTGGCGATGATCGGAGCGGACACGCCGGATAAAGATCGGAACAGCGTTTCTTCCCCACCCAATGTCAGTGGAACCAGCGCAGGGCGCGGCTCGACGATTTTCAATCCGAATTTCCGCCCCAGATCATAGGCGAAGCCGGTAGCACCCATTTTCGGAATGGACGGCCCGCCCGTAGCGATGACAAGCGACTTGGCGTGCGCTTCGCGATTACCAAAAGTAACCCGATATGCACCGTCGGAATGAGTCACGTCGGAAATCGATCGGCCAAAGGAGAGCTCGACCTGATTCTCCGGACATTCTTCCAGCAGCATCGCGACAATCTGTTTGGCCGATCCGTCACAGAATAGCTGGCCCAGGGTTTTCTCGTGCCACGCAATATTGTGCCGCTTGACCAGATTGATAAAGTCACTGGCCGTATATCGGCTCAGCGCCGATTTCGCGAAATGGCGATTTTCCGAGAGATAGCGATCCGGCGCGGTATGGATATTGGTGAAGTTGCATCGCCCGCCACCGGAAATCAGGATCTTTTTCCCGGGCTCCGCCGCATGGTCTATCAGCAATATCCTTTTCCCGCGCTGTCCGGCAATGGCCGCACACATCAGCCCCGCGCCGCCAGCGCCGAGGATGATTGCGTCAAAATAAGTGCTGGCAGCGACCATTAACGCAACCGCTTTTTTGCGAAAGCCCGACCCGATCCCGACTTCAGATACTTCTCAAACGCCAGCGCAACTTCTGTCGATCCGAAATAGTGACAAGAAACCAGTCGCCACGGTCGATATTTGGACGTGTGCTTTGATTTGCCACTATTGTGCTCGATAAGACGCTGATCCACATCACCCGTCAAACCGGTATAATATTGTTCAGGGGATTCGATGCTTTGAATGATGTAAACGCTATGCATTCAGTCCTCCTTCGCTCTGCGAGCTTCGGCGGACAGCCTTCGATAAAACCATGGCCGGGCTTGCCAGCCGTAGCTTTAGCGAAGGCTGGTGGAGCCTAGGAGGATCGAACTCCTGACCTCTTCGCTGCCAGCGAAGCGCTCTCCCAGCTGAGCTAAGGCCCCTTCAGCGGCGCGTTTAATGCAGGTACACCGCCTTTTGCAAGCCCAATCAGAGCCTGCAGGTTCAAATTTATGTTTCGTCGCCGTCGTCGTCGCCTTTGCCCTTGCTGACGCCAAGATCGTCGTCGCCGCCCAGATCCACTTCATTGTCCGGAGACGGCTCGTCATCGTCGATGTTGATATCCAGATCATCATCGTCGATCGTATCTTCTTCTTTTTTCGCGTCTTTCTTCGGCGCTTCCTCAAACGGCATTGGCTGCTTGGATTTCAGACCCGGTTCCGGGGTCCATTTCTCGCCGCATTCAATGCAGGACACCGGATCTTCCTTGCCGAGATCATAAAAACGGGTTCCGCATTTCGGGCATGTACGTTTCGTGCCCCATTCTGGTTTGACCATGGCTGGTTTCAAATCCTTGTTTGTCAGGTTTACTGGTGATGCACGACTCTGTTGAAAATGAATCGTTCATCCAATCGGGGCGCGCCTTGCCATAGCTTGGTCGCGCTGTCAAAAGCCGTTTCACATAATGGCACGAATCAATTGTGCTTTACCCGATTGCAAAGTTGATAAATGACCCAAAGCTCTCCCGCCAGAAAAACCGGCAAACGATTTTCTCCTGCGGGTCCCTTGTCCGGCAAAATCACCGTTCCAGGGGACAAATCGATATCCCACCGGGCGCTCATTCTGTCGTCTCTTGCAATTGGAAAAAGCAAGATAACCGGGCTGCTGGAGGGGGAGGATGTGCTGGCCACCGCAGCCGCGATGCGGGCCATGGGCGCAAAAATCGAGAAAAAGGGCGAGGTCTGGACGGTCCACGGTGTGGGTACAGGCGGCTTGATGCAGCCAGCGGCAGCGCTGGAAATGGGCAATAGCGGAACGTCCACCCGATTGCTCATGGGTCTGGTCGCCTCGCACGATATCACCACAACATTTACCGGCGATGCGTCATTGACCGCCCGGCCAATGGGCCGCGTGATCGACCCGCTGTCTGAAATGGGTGTCGACATTCAGGCCAGGCCCTCGGGCGACGGAAAGTCCTGTCTGCCGCTAACCGTGCGCGGGCTATGCCCGGCCGTCCCAATTGAATACCGGCTGCCTGTGGCCTCCGCCCAGGTCAAGTCAGCCATTTTGCTTGCAGGGCTGAATATTCCCGGCGTCACCAAAGTCATCGAGCCTGTGCCTACCCGCGACCATAGCGAAACCATGTTGCGAGGATTTGGGGCCGAGCTGTCTGTTGAAACCGATGCCGAGGGTGTCCGGACCATTTCGCTGACCGGGGAAGCGGAACTGAAGCCCCAGAACATCAAGGTTCCGGGAGATCCTTCGTCGGCAGCCTTTCCGGTGGTGGCTGCCCTGCTGGTTCCGGGATCGGACATCGTGGTGCAGAATGTCGGGATCAATCCCACGCGAGCCGGGCTCTTTGAGGTACTGCAGAAAATGGGTGCCGACCTCACTTTCAAACGCAAACGGACGGTCGGCGGCGAGCCGGTAGCAGATATCCGTGTCCGGCACAGCAAATTGACCGGAATAGAGGTGCCGCCCGATATCGCGCCGTGCATGATCGACGAGTTTCCAGTGCTTTTTGTTGCGGCAGCGCTCGCCGAAGGTACCACAACGACCAGCGGACTGCAGGAATTGCGCGTCAAGGAATCCGATCGCCTGAGCCAGATGGCTCAGGGGCTGGAAACGCTCGGCGCGAAAGTTACCGAACAGCCTGATGGGCTTACGATCAAGGGAACGAGCGGCAAGCCTCTCGCTGGAGGTCGCAACAAGCCGGCCATCGAAACAGCGCTGGATCATCGCATCGCGATGAGTTTCGCGGTGGCGGGACTGGTCACCAAAGGCGGGCTTGCACTGGACGATATCACGCCCGCGCAAACCAGTTTTCCGGGGTTTGCGGAAATGTTGAAAGGACTCACAAAGGCATGATTTCAGACCTTGCCGCCAATGTGATCGGCATATTGGGAAGCATCCTGATCGTCGCTGCCTATGCGTATAATGTCTACGCAGCCAAGGTTGACCCATTCATCTATAATGGCGCGAACCTCGCCGGAGCCGGGTTGCTGACAATTTCGCTCATGGTGCATTTTAATCTGGCGTCGCTGCTCCTCGAGATCGTGTGGATCACTATCGCCCTCGGCGGATTGTGGAAAGCGTGGCACCAGCGTGCGGAGCAGCAGCCATGATTATCGCCGTCGACGGCCCCACCGCATCCGGAAAAGGCACCATTTCCAGAGAGCTGGCTGCCCATTTCCAACTGCCCCTTATGGACACGGGTTTGCTGTACCGAGCGGTGGGGTGGACCGTGAGGGAAATGGGCGGGGATCCGGACAACGAATCGGATGCACTAAAAGGATGTATTTTCGAGGGCGCCCTTTTGAGCGATCCGGTGCTGCGAAGCGAGGGTGTTGGCGGATATGCCAGCAAGGTATCCGTTCATCCCGCCGTTCGGCAGGCGCTCAACAAGCGACAAAAAGACTTTGCCCACCAGCCCGGTGGAGCCATTTTGGACGGGCGTGATATCGGTACGGTGATTGCGCCTGAAGCCGACGTCAAACTGTTCGTGACCGCATCCGCCGATGCCCGGGCTGTCCGGCGATTTGAGGAAATGGTTGGCCGGGGCGAGAAGGTAAATTTTGATGATATTCTGGCCGATATCAGGAAACGCGACGAGCGGGACACCAGCCGGGCCACTGCGCCGCTCAAACCCGCGGAAGATGCGGACTTGCTTGATACAACAGATTTGACTATAGGCGACGCCGTTCAACAGGCAATTGCTCTGGCGAATGCGAAGATAAGCAGCCGGCGCGACAAAGATCCGGCATAGCAAAAAAGTCAAACGCAGGACGGATTGATACCAGATCATTCCGGCTCTGGCGTTGCTTTTGCTATTTTGTGCTCAGCTTGGCATTCCAATATGTGGCAGTTTTCTGGGGGATACGGCGGTCACATGCGGTGATCGGCGTGTTTTGGTCCAAGACCAGCGGAACCAACCGCTTGGCCCGAAAAAAACACTATTAAGGAATACACACATGGCCTCAACGGCATTTCCAAGCCGCGACGATTTCGCGGAACTTTTAAACGAATCTCTCGGTGGTGAAGATCAAAGCTTTGAAGGCCGCGTGGTCAAAGGCACCGTCACCGCCATCGAAAATGACATGGCTGTCATCGACGTAGGACTGAAATCCGAAGGCCGCGTGGCCTTGCGCGAATTCGCCGCGCCCGGCCAGAAAGCCGAGCTCAGTGTTGGCGACGAAGTCGAAGTCTATGTCGATCGCATCGAAAATGTGAATGGCGAAGCCATGTTGTCCCGCGATCGCGCCCGCCGCGAAGCCAGCTGGGACAAGCTTGAAAAAGAATATGACGAAGGCAATCGCGTCGAAGGCATTATCTTCGGACGTGTCAAGGGCGGCTTCACCGTTGACCTCGACGGCGCCGTCGCCTTCCTGCCCGGCAGCCAGGTGGATGTCCGCCCCGTGCGCGACGTTACTCCGCTGATGGACATTTCTCAGCCTTTCCAGATCCTGAAAATGGACCGCAAGCGTGGCAATATCGTTGTTTCACGCCGCGCAATCCTCGAAGAGACCCGCGCCGAACAGCGCAGTGGTCTGATCGAATCGCTGGCTGAAGGTCAGGTTACCGAAGGTGTTGTCAAAAACATCACCGACTATGGTGCCTTTGTTGACCTGGGCGGCATTGATGGCCTGCTCCATGTTACCGATCTCAGCTACAAGCGGGTCAATCACCCGAACGAGATGATCAACATCGGCGATACGCTGAAAGTCCAGATCATCAAGATCAACAAAGACACGCAGCGTATCTCGCTTGGCATGAAACAGCTGGAAAGCGATCCTTGGGACGCCGCTTCAGAGAAATATGCCGTTGGCACGAAACTGACCGGTTCTGTCACCAACATCACCGAATATGGTGCCTTTGTTGAGCTGGA
>JBCBZY010000006.1:0-22845 GCA_039815115.1 Pseudomonadota bacterium
TATGGCGGTCCATGTGCAATTCTGGACGAAGACGTTGTAGATCTCCCAACGGGAGTTAAACCTGTTGCGATTTTGGAACGGGAACAGGACGTCCTCGACACCTGGTTCTCCTCCGCCCTCTGGCCATTCGGCACACTCGGCTGGCCGGATGATATGGTGCCAGCAGACAATGAACCCCTCCCCTTCAGGGGAGGGGAACGGGGTGGGGGCGATGCGGCAGCATCGCTCGCGTCAGCGATATCTGCGGGTGAGGATAGTCCCCACCCCAACCCCTCCCCTGAAGGGGAGGGGCTAAAGATGGTCCCGAGACCCGGCTCTGATCTCAAACGCCATTATCCCAATGACTTGCTGATCTCCGGCTTTGACATTCTCTTCTTCTGGGACGCGCGCATGGCGATGCAGGGGATCCAGTTTATGAAGGACGTGCCGTGGAAGCGGCTTTATCTGCACGGGCTGGTCCGCGCGCCGGACGGGCAGAAAATGTCCAAGTCCAAGGGCAATGTCGTCGATCCGCTGGGCCTGATCGACGAATATGGCGCGGATGCGCTGCGCTTCTTCATGGCGGCGATGGAAAGCCAGGGCCGCGATATCAAGATGGATGACAAGCGGGTCGAGGGCTATCGCAATTTCGCGACCAAGCTCTGGAATGCCGCCCGCTTCTGCGAAGTGAACGAGATCGGGGCGAGCCAGACCCTGAGTGCGCCAGAGACGAACCTGCCGGTCAACCGCTGGATCATCTCGGAAGTGGTCGAAACGCTGGAAACGCCCGACAAGGCGCTAACTGATCTACGCTTCGACGCGGCGGCCAATGCCATCTATCACTTCACCTGGGACCGGTTCTGTGACTGGTATCTGGAACTGATCAAGCCGGTATTGCAGGGTGATGATGCGGCCGCTGCTGACGAGACCCGGCAAGTGACCGGTTGGGTGCTCGACCAGATTATCGTGATGCTGCACCCGTTCATGCCTTTCATCACCGAAGAGCTGTGGCACAAGATGGCCGAAGAGCATGGCGGGCGGAATTATGACCTGATCGTCGCCAAATGGCCGACGCCGAAGGTGGACATTGACAGCGAAGCCAAGGCCGAGGTGGACTGGCTGATCCGGCTGATCTCGGCGACCCGGACCGCAAAGGTCGAGCTCAACATCGCGCCAGGCACAAAAATGTCCGCGCATGTCCGCGATGGCGATGCAGCGCTGCAGGACCGGATCGCACGGCAGATGCCGGCTCTGGACCGCGTCGGACGGTTGGAGAATATCTCTTTCGAGCCGGCACCCGAGGGGGCTTCGGCGCAGATTGTGATTGATGAGGCCACTTATGTCCTGCCGCTCGCGGGTGCGATTGACATCGATGCGGAGAAAGCGCGGCTGACCAAGGCGCTGGAAGCCTCGCAGAAGGAAGCAAAAAGCCTCAATGGTCGGCTCGGCAATCCCAATTTTGTTGAAAAGGCCAAGCCGGAGGCAGTCGAGAAGGCGCGGGCCGATCTCGCCGACAAGGAAGCGGAAGCGGAACGGCTGCAGGCGGCGCTGGACCGGCTGGGCTGACCGCGCTCCTGCGCAGGCAGGGGTCCATCTCCATAGTTGCGCAACCGGCGATGGCGGGAAATGGATCCCCGCCTTCGCGGGGATGACAAATGGGGTGCGGGATTTCCCGCCTCCGCGGCGATGCCGGGAGATGGATCCCCGCCTTCGCGGGGATGACGTAACGGCTTTGAACTTTCCCGGCTCCGGGCGGATGCCAAATCGGGTGCGGGCTCTCCCGCCTCCGAGCGGATGACAAATCGGCTGTTGATTTTCCCGTCACCTTGTACCCTGAGCCGCCACTAGGTCGCCCTGGCCCGCCACCCCGTTGATGTGACCTGCCACCGGGTCATCGTGACCCGCCACCTCGTTGCCTTGCCCTGCTATCTCATCACCCTGACAAACCACCTCGTCATCCCCGCGAAGGCGGGGATCCATTTCCTGCCATCCCTTTGGGCGCGAGAACAGAAATGGGCCCTGAAACAAGTTCAGGGTGACGAATGCCAGAGGGATGTCCCGGACGTGTTCAAGGCCACCGGGACTTCTTCATACAGATCCCGGGATACAGGAATGGGCTGCAATCGATTCAGGTCTTCCCTTGCCGCATCTCTTCGGCGGCCCGGCGCATTTCTTCCGCACCTCTGCGCATTTCCTCGGCACCGCGGCGCATCTCCTCGGCTTTTTCGAGCATGTCCTCGGCGGACAGATCAGGCTCGCGCCACTTATTCTGTTTCGCGGCTTCCTGTTCGCGGAATTCGGGATCATTTTCCAGGCGCTCGGCATAGGCTTCCATCTTGTCCGCCCCGCGGAGCATCTTGTCCGCGCCTTTTTCCATGCCGACCGCGCCCTTGGCCAGTCCGGCATGGACTTTCGCATTGATTTCCTTGGCGAGATTCTCGCTCCATTCCTTGTCGAACTTGTGCTTGCCATCATGCGCCTGCCCGGCGGCCAGCGGCAGCAGGGATGCCGCCAGACCTGCTACGGCTGCAGCTCCGATAAAGTGAAATTTGTGCATTTTTATGCTCCATCTGTGTCAGCCGCGCCCTGTGCACGGCTTGATGACTACAGATGTAATCGTGGAAGTCGATCAGACCACCGGCATTCGATCAACGGTCGACGGAAAAAGACTAACACACCGCAATCGCGGGAAGAATCAGCGTCCCTGACTTCGCCAGCGCTTGACGACCCGCTGGATAATCTCTTCCTCGCCGCCATGTTCGCGCCAGAGTTCGGAGAAGAGCGGATCTTCGGAAGCCGGACGGCGTTCCTCGACCAATGTGTCGAGCGAGACGCGGATCGGAATCGCCACGCCCTCGCCGCAGCAGATGATCTCGCGGTTGCGCAAGGCGGGAATGGAATCGAGGAACCCGCGCGCACCTTCCGGCATGGCGGCTTTCACGAATGCCTGGTCACGGTCGTTGTTCAGACGCATGGACAGGATCGTGCCGCATTGTGACAGCACGCCCTCGGCCAGGTCAGACGGTCGTTGCGTGATCAGGCCGAGAGAAACACCATATTTACGGCCTTCCTTCGCGATCCGGCTGAGAATGTCCCGAACGCTGCTTTCGCCGCCGGCCTGGTCATTCGGAATATAGCGGTGAGCCTCCTCGCAAACGAGCAGGACCGGACGTTTTGGTTCATTCTTGGCCCAGATGGCATAATCGAAAACGAGCCGGCTCAGCACGGCAACCACAGTCGGCGTGATCTCCGACGGCATGGCCGACACGTCGATGATCGAAATCGGCTTGCCCTCGGCCGGCAGACGGAAAATCTTCGACAGGAAATCGGCCATGGTATCGCCGACGAGCATGCCGGAAAACATGAAGCTGTAGCGCGGGTCGGCCTTGATTTCGTCAATCTTGGTCTTGAGCCGCATATAGGGCGCACTGTTGGTCGACTTGTCGAGCTTGCCCATCTCGTTCTGGATGATCGTCGTCAGGTCGGACAGCAGGTAGGGAACCGGGCTGTCAACGGTCAGCTTGGCAATCCCCTGGGCCGCCTGACTCTTGGCCTTGGCCGCGAGCAGACATTTGGCGAGAATGTCGCTGTCGGTCTGTTTGGCATCGCCGGACGACTGAACAAAAACCTCGCAATGTTCGCGGAAATTCATCAGCCAGTAGGGCAACGCGAGATTGTTCACGTCGAACAATTTGCCATTGCCCTTGAACGCCGCCGAATACTCGCCATGAGGGTCAATCATGAGGATATGACCTTCGGGTGCGAGGTCGCAAATCTTGTGCAGGATCAGGGCGGCCGATGTCGATTTACCGGTACCGGTCGATCCCAGCAGCGCGAAATGCTTGCCGAGCATGGCATCGACATAGAGCGCACCGCGGATATCGTCGGTCGGATAGACCATGCCGATTTCCACATTGGCACGACCATCAGAGGCATATACCTGCTTCAGATCGGCTGTTGTCACCGCATAAGCGACCGAACCCGGAACCGGGTAGCGGGTCACACCGCGGCGGAAATTGTAAATATGTCCGGTCAGTCGTTCTTCATCACCTTCACCGAGAAAGTCGATTTCTGCGATGATGAGACCTGACTGGCCTTCGTAAAGGCGCTGTGTCCGGATATTGGCCAGCAGCCAGGTGGCGCCGACACGGATTTTGACCTGACTCCCGACCTGTCCGGCCATTTTGACCGTGGCATCGTCATGATTGGCAAGGCCGGCAAGAACCGTCGCATCGAGGACAATACGCGAGGAAGAACCCGCAATTTCAATGACTTCACCAATTTTATGGCCTTCAGACCGCTTCGGAGTCGATGCGCCGGTCGATGGTTTCGCTACCGGTGGCTGTTCCAGATCCTCGTCGGCCTCTGGCAATGGTCTGGCGGCAGGAAAATTATGTGAACCCATATCTGACATAAATCGTCACCCCGTTGAATTTCAGATCGAGGTAATAGGCCGTTATAGTTAAGGAATATTTACTCGCCCCGCCGCTTCGTGGACCAGCTTCGACTGCTATATCTTCCGGAACAAATAGCCCGCGGCCCAGCCCAGAACAACCGATATCAGAACCGCCAGAAGTCCATAGATAAAGCCGTTTTCCTGGGACAGGTTCGTGATGAAACGCCCCATGCCAATCTTCTCGATCGTGATCTCCTTGATCTCTGCGGCTTCCACCCGTCCGTCGATGATCAGGAAGGTCTCGGCGGAATATTCGCCGACCGGCACGCTTGCGGGCAGGTCAATCCGGGCCTGATAGAGCACGGAATCCTCGATTCCGACGCTTTCCGGCAGGGTCTTGTAGAGCCGGCCACGCGAATTCAGATCAACCAGACCCTGTGTAAACCGATTGAGCTCCTTGCTGTCAATCGCTCCGGCCGGGGATAATTGCAGGTGATCGAGGCCGAGCTCATAGATATCTGCCGTCTTGTCATCGACAATCTCTTCAATCGGTCGGGAAGAGGCGACGGCATAATAGCCTGGCGCTGACCGAAACTCGCTGCTGGCCGCGTTGATCCAGATTCCGGCGATCTGCTGCTTTTCCCGAACAACGATGGACTCGGTCGGGCCCTTGAGGACAACCACAATATCCGCCTGGTCCCGATTGCGCGTGCCTGGCGGATAGGTGATCGCGCCAAAACACAGCAGTTGCGCGCCGTTGAAATCACCGCGAATACTCACCTGATCCGGCGAACAATCCGTGACCAGAACCGGCGTGTTGCCGGCCGAGAAAAACAGTACGCACAATCCGGCGAGAATTTTCCAGAAAGCTGGCGTGGGACTGGTCATAGCGGCTGCACCGTAAATATCTCGTCTGGCTGGAAGCCCAGACCAAGCATCATCCGGACTGCAACCAGCAGCACCATGATCGCAAGACACAGGCGCAGATATTCCGGGCGCATGCGCTGCGCGAATTTGGCCCCCAGCTGCGCACCCGTCACGCTGCCGATCAGCAACAGGCCAGCGAGGACAATATCGACGGCGCGCGTCGTCATGCTGTGCATCATGGTCGAAGCGATGGTGACAAACAGGATCTGGAAGAGCGATGTGCCAACCACCACCTGTGCCCCCATGCCCAGCAGATAGAGCATCGCCGGTACCATGATGAAGCCGCCGCCCACACCGAGAAGCATGGTGAGGATGCCGGTGACCAGTCCCAGCAGGAATGGCGCGATAGGGGAGATATACAGGCCCGAGCGATAGAAGCGCCAGCGGATGGGCAGGTTGGCCACCAGCGGATGGTGCCGGCGCTTGCGGGCCGGCAGTGGCTTGCCCGAGCGCAACGCCCGCACGCTGGTGAAGGATTCCTTGGCCATCATGCCGCCAATACTGCCGAGCATCAGCACATAGAGGACGTTGATCACCGTATCGATCTGGCCCAGCCGCTGCAGGATCTGGAACAGGAACGTGCCGATAAATGTCCCGAAAATACCGCCGACGACCAGCACGGCACCCATCTGGAAATCGACACCTTTCCGGCGCATATGCGCGGCAACGCCCGAAATGCTGGCACCGGTGACCTGGGTAGAGGCCGAAGCCGCAGCCACAGTCGGCGGAATGCCATAGAAGATCAGCAGGGGTGTCGTCAGAAAGCCCCCACCCACGCCGAACATGCCGGACAGTATTCCCACCAGGCCGCCAAGCAGGATGATGACGAACGCATCGACCGAAAGGCTGGCTATGGGAAGGTAAATATCCATGTTTCCAAATGACTAATCTCTTTTGGTGACAGGATAAAGGGACTTGGCGGCTTGGCCGCAAGAAAGTCTGCTCGGGGGCGAGCAAAATTGCCGAAAAGTTCAGAAGCCGGTGGAGAAGGTAAGAGTCAGACCGGATCCCGGCTGGGCGTTGCCTGCCACACGCTGTCGCCAGTCGATGTCCAGACGGGCATGCCCTTCGCCAATCGGTGCCAGGAGGCTTGCGCGAGGCCCGGCATCAACTCGTGTCGCACCCTTTTGACCCCCGGCCCAGAGACTGGAGCCGACAGTCAGTACGCTGCGCCCGGAACTTGCGACCTCCCGATTTAGCGAGACCGAGCCGTCATAGAACCAGGTTTCCCGCGCACCGAATACATATCCCCCCTGCCCCCAGGATTCCATGGCGAAGCCCGCCAGCAAGGGATGCGGTCCGGTACCGCCAGCCAGAAAGATCGCCGTACCGCGCGGATCGGCAGATTTCAGATCAAATCTCTGTTCGGCATGCACCGCGATCGGAAGTCCAGCAATCGGCTTGATCCGGCCGCCAAGGGCCAGTTCCTCGTCCCCCCCGGTTTCCAGAGCGGTGGAAGCTCGGGCCGTGGCTGCAATCTGGCGCTCGCGATCACCCGAAATCCGGTAGGCGATCTGCAGACCGGCCTGACTGGCGCCATATTGCCCGCCGGAAACACCCCCTGGGCGAATCGGTGCAGAAGGAAAAAAACCTGCGCTGCCCTGTCGCGCCAGAATCCAGGCATAGCCGGTCCAGCTGTCCGATATGTCATGCGAATCCGGTTCCGGCTGCTCCCGTTGCCGTTGAACCGGATCTTTTGCGGCGCTCGCAAGGATCGAAGAATGTCCAGGCGCCGTCGCTTCTATCCTTTCATCAGGTTTCGGCATCAGCACCGGGAGAATTGGCAGCATCCGAATACCCGGCGAAGCCTGCATCTCCGGCCCGGAGTGTGCTGCTCGCATTCTGCTGTTCCCCTCGGGCAACCTGGACGGAGTCACGTCTGCTGCTCGGGGAAATCTGTCTTTTCTCGACGGGACAGGTGGCAATTCCCGAGCGCGGACGGGGAATGAACCCTCCCTGCTCGCGCTCAGTGTCACACCGGAATTCGCGGCTTCAGCAAGGGGGGTCGGAGCGAAAAGGGTCCATATGGTCCGCCCGATAATCCAGCAGGCCATGAACACCAGGAACATTCTGAGCGGTGCGCCAGCGTTTCGGAGCGACGTGACTTCAGCCATCCCGAAATTCCCCGACTTCGGAGACGGAAATCTTGCGCCGCAAGTCCCGGATTTTCTGACCCTCGGGAAGGGAATGATTTGTTTTTTCCCATTGCAGCGGAGTACCGCGAAGACTTTTCACATACTGGATGATTGCGCGCCGCGCGGCCAGAATATTGACCCAGTTGGCCACCACCGTTCGCGGCAGTGCATAAAGGGCTTCTGCGAGGCCATAGAGGCGAAAGACAAACCAGGATTTGATTGCCAGCCGCCACACCAGAAAAACGGCATTGCACAGGAGCAGGATGACCAGCGGTTCGGAAAGTGGCCGGGGGGAATGCAAGCCGGCCAATCTTGCGAGCTCCAACAGGCCCGTCAGAACGACGGTGACATAGGCCACCGCGATCACCAGTGCCGCGAGGCAAGCCCTGCGATCACGCCAGCGCATCCAGTTTTCGCGCCAGCAGTCTTTCCAGCCCATCCGGTCCCAGCCCGACAGGGCAATTCCTGTGATCCAGCGGCTTTTCTGGCGGACGGCATCTTCCAGATTGTCCGGGAAGAATTCCTGGGTCGCGACCAGCTCTCCCTGCCTGTCAGTCAGCCGGGCAAAGATTCCGCGGGCTTCGCCTGCGGTGAGATGGATGCCCAGTTCATAGTCCTCGGTCAGGCTGGCTGCATCAAATGGCTTGCTTTGCGTTCGGCTGGCCAGCTTGCCAAGGGCATCACGTGACAAGGCGCTGCCCACGCCTGCCGAAGGGAGCGAAACGCCCAGCGCTTCGCGCAGCACCATCTGTTTGCCGTGGAGCTCGGCAAATTCGTCGCCATAGTGCCCGGCAACCCAGCGCGAATGGACCGCCCGGCGCGGAATGACGGGCAATTGCACGAGCGAGGCACGGTCGGAGAGATGATTGAAAAGGTCCAGCGCACCCGGATGCACCAGATCTTCCGCATCCTGCAGGATCACCGCCTTGTATCGCATCGATTCGGCAATCTCGTCGGCGCACATCGCCTGCCACAACCGGTTGAGACAATCGGCCTTTGAAGTTGGCCCGTCCCAGCTACAAATGACCAGCCGGATCTTGTCTGATCCTCGCGCCGCCCGGGCTGCCACGGTGACGGTTTCCGGATCATTGGGATAGCATCCGACATAAATGCGGTAGGCAGGATATTGCCATTGCTCCCGGCATCGCCGGATCATGGTGCCGATCACCGCGGCTTCTTTCCATGCGGGTACAAAAATGGCCAGTGCGCCGGGCGGGTCACTGCTCCGTGTCGGACCAAGCGCCTCCACGGTTGTCCGCGGATAGCGCGAATGGATGAGAAACCGCCGTTTCAGGACATGTGCGATCCACAGGCCGTCAAAAGCCACATCGTCCAGGGCTCCGATCAAAAAACAGAGGCTCGCAAACAGCAGCAATTCCCGCTGCAATATCTCCAGAAACGGAAAAACAAATGCGACCACAACCTGACATGCTCCCCGGCGGATACAGGCCGGATGCCGGACTGTCCCCCTTGCTCAATCGTCTGTCGGGTCGCGTATTCAGACAAGCACCGGACCGGCTTGGATCCGGTGCGGATAATCAGACCGGGCTCCCAAAAAGTCTCAACACGGGGCCGGTCACTCGTCTGTATGAAATTACATAAATAACTTCATGCAATCGCCTTTTGCATCTCTTTCAATATTCCGATGGTGCCAATTTGTAAACAAGGACTGTTGTTCGGCCAGCCACTACCAGCCTGATCAGCCCCCTCCTCCGCAGGCAATTGCGCCGTTTTCGACAAACGACTCTGGACTCCCCGCCACGATCAGGCCATCACCGCAAAAAAGCAGTTCAGGAGAAGATATGAGTGCATCCCAGGCAGGAGCCGCGCCGCTGACAAATACCGGTCAGGCTTTCGGAACAAGCGGCTATCGCAACTATGTCCTGCTCTCGTTGACCCTGCTTTACACGCTCAATTTCATTGATCGGGTCCTGATACAGATTCTGGCCCAGCCGATTATCGAGGAATTCCGGCTCGAGGACTGGCAATTCGGTTTGCTGTCGGGCTTCGGCTTTGCATTCATGTATACGCTTATGGGCATTCCCATAGCCCGGCTTTCCGAGAGGTATAACCGCGTCCGGATCATTGCGTTCAGCGTGATCCTCTGGTCGGTGATGACGGCTCTTTGCGGCTTTGCCGAAGGCTTTCTGTCGCTTCTCATCTTCCGGATCGGTGTCGGTATCGGGGAAGCGGGGCTCACGCCGCCGGCCAATTCCATCATCGCCGACTATTTCCCGCCGCGCAGCCGTGCTCGGGCGCTTGCCACCTACACGCTTGGGATCACCCTGGGCGGGGTGCTGGCCGCCGCCTTTGGCGGACCTATCGCGCAGGCCTTTTCCTGGCGAACCGCGTTTATTGTTCTGGGCTTGCCCGGTGTCATCATTGGCCTGATCTTTCTCTTCACGGTCAAGGAACCGCCGCGCGGCTATTCCGATCCCGTGGATACCAAGAAAGTCGATGCGCTGGGCCTCAAGGAAACTCTGGCAGAGCTCGGAGCGAAGCGCACTTTCTGGCTGAACATGGCCGCCGCCGCGCTGGTCGCTTTCGTCGGCTATGGAATCGCGAGTTTCCAGGTCGCCTATTTCCAGCGCGCCTTCGACATGCCGCTTGCGGAAGTCGCCCTGCTCATTTCGGTTCCGCTGGGTCTTGCGGCATCGGCTGGAGCATTTCTCGCCGGGTATCTGACCGAAAAGCTGAGCGTCAAATATGAAAATGCCGTTGCATTGATCCCGGGCTGGGGACTGATCATCTGTGTCCCTTTCTACTGGTTCGGATTTGCCACCTCCAATGTCCCGCTCGCCATCGGCTTGCTGCTCATCGGAGCGGTCTTGCATTACACCTATCTCGGCGCGCAATATACGCTCTGCCAGGGGGTTGCGAGTGCGCAGTCCCGGGCCACGGCGGTCGCCTTCTTCCTGTTCGCGGTGAATCTCATCGGCTATGGCCTTGGCCCGCTTGGCGTGGGTATTCTCAGCGATATCTTCATGAACATGAACCTCGCAGCATCCTCGTTTGGTGCAGAGCTGACGACCGACATGTGCAAGGGCAGACCGGACGAGATCATTGCCGCCCTTGGCGCCGCCAAAGCGCAGGCTTGCATCGATGCCAGCGCCGCCGGCCTGCGCTACTCGATCATGGTTGTCGCCACCCTGATGGCAGTGTCGGGACTGCTCTATCTGATGTGCTGCAAGACGCTGCAAGACGACCTTGTGGCAAAAATGAAATAAGACATCATGGCACGACCCGAAGCATGGCAGCTTGATCCTGCCAGTTATCCCGTATCGCTGGTCACCCAGACGCGGTTTCAGGATATCGACCCCAACCGGCATCTCAACAATGTCGCCTTTGCCACCATGTTCGAGAATGCGCGGGTGCGGTTCAACCGGGCTCTCCGGCCTTGGGCCGACCGGCCGAAGAACGAGCGCAGCATGGTCGCGGCGGTGACGATCAACTATCTGCGCGAAGGGTCCTATCCCGACGATGTCGAGATTGCTTCGGGGGTCAGCAAGATTGGCACGTCAAGCTATGTCATCGCCCAGGCGATGTTCCAGCATGGCCACTGTATCGCGACCTGCGATTCCGTGATTGTCTGCCGGACAGACGGTGAAGGCAAACCGCTCCGCCAGGCTGTGGTGGACGAGCTCGAAAAAATGCGGACCCGCAATTAGTCGCTAAAATTCGCGGCGCGCTTTTGCATGAAGGCCATCACCGCTTCAACCTGGTTCGGCGTCCGGCTGACCTTGTCCTGTTCAACCGACTCCATCATCAGGATTTCATCCTCGTTCATGTCCGGCAACTGGTTGATCAGCTTTTTCGCAGCCCGGACCGCGTGCGGATTCTTGCCGGCAATCTCGGTCGCGATTTCCATCGCCCGGGCATGCGGATCATCCGAAAGATGCGTGACAAAACCCAGTTCCTTGCCTTCCTCACCGGTGAATATCCGGTTGGTATAGGTCAGCTCCCGCAGGATATCGTCACGCACGAAACTGCGCCATGTTGTGAAGCTGCCCATGTCCGGAATCAGGCCCCAGCGCATTTCCATGATCGACATTTTGGCATCCGGCGTGACGACCCGGATATCGGCGGCGCTGGCAAATTGCAGGCCGCCGCCAATGCAGGGTCCATGCACCGCGGCAATGACCGGCGCTTTCAGGCGCCGCCAGAGCAGCACGATATGCTGAAACTTGTTGGCATTGCCGAATGTCCGCTCGGCCAGCGTGTGCGAAAGCGGCGTCTTGTCCCCGTCATTGGCTGCTTCGGTCGCGGCAGCCGCCGATGCCGCGAAATTGCCCATGTCCAGACCGGCACAGAAAGCCTTGCCCTCACCCGACAGGACGATTGCGCGAATGCCGTCCATCGCCGCCAGTTTCTCACCAGCTTCGACAATCCCGTCTATCTGTTCGGCGTCGAGCGCGTTCATCTTTTCCGGCCGGTTGAACCGGACATCGGCAATATGATTTTCAACCGAAATCGTGACACGTTCTGACATGGTTTTTCTCCTGTTTCGCATGAACGTCATTGCGAGGAGCGGAGCGACGCGGCAATCCAGTGAGATCGGAAAACGCTCTGGATTGCTTCGCTTCGCTCGCAATGACGCCGGGATTCGTTTTATTTATCCGCCTGTTTAATCGCCCAATTAACCAGCGGCAACTGGTCATTGCCAAAATACATGCGCTCGCCATCGCCGAAAGGCACAAAAATGCTGGGCGAGCCATAGGAGCCGCGGGCAATCGCTTCTTCCGTATTCGCGCGAAGCCGGTCCTTCACCGCCTGGTCCTGAGTCCGGGCAACCAGCGCCTCGCCGTCCATTCCAATTTCGTCAGCGATAGCAGCAAGCACCTGTGGATCGTCGAGATTACGCTGGTCGGTATAATAGGCATTGAACGCCGCCGTCGCGAACTGGTGCAGCGCCGCCTGATCCTCCTCCAGCGCACAACAGACGCGCATGGCATGGACCGATTTGACGGGATGATGTTCGCTCGGAAAATTCATCGGCACACCAGCCAGCGCGGCCCAGTCCTTCATCACCCGGAAGCTGTGCACAAATTTGCGGTGATCCGGATTTTCGCGCGCCGCATAGACGGTCTGGTTCACGGCGTTGAAGACCCCGCCGACCAGAAACGGCTTCCAGATGATTTCGGCGCCATTCTCCTTGATGATCGGCTGGATATTATGGAATGCGATGCAGGTCCAGGGGCTGGAGAGATCGAAATAGAATTCAACGGTGGTCATGTCTCGTCCTTTATCCCGAACAGCACCTTGCGTGTCTGCTCGTCATTTTGCGGATTGCGGTTGATCTTGTCGCGGCCCAGAGCCATGCCCCGGCGCAGACCTTCGCGCTGCTTGAGCGCTTCATACCAGCGCTGCACGGCGGGGAAATCGGCAAGATCAATTTCCTGGCGCTTGTAGGTTTGCACCCATGGGAAGCAGGCCATGTCGGCAATGCTGTAACTTGCTCCGGCCAGATAGTCATGATCCGCCAGCCGGCGGTCCATCACTCCGAACAGCCGCAACACTTCATTGCGATAGCGCTCGGTTGCGTAGGCGATGCGTTCGGGGGCGTAGAGCTTGAAATGGCCATGCTGCCCCATCATTGGCCCGAGACCACCCATTTGCCACATCAGCCATTCGGTTGCTGCCGTGCGGCCACGCAGGTCATCAGGAATATACTGCCCGGTCTTGTCGGCCAGATAGATCAGGATCGCGCCGGTTTCGAACACACTGACCGGATCGCCGCCGCCTGCCGGATCATGATCGACAATGGCGGGAATCCGGTTATTCGGGCTGATCGCGAGAAAGTCCGGTTCGAACTGCTCGCCGGCACCGATATTCACCCAGTTGAGGCGATAATCGAGGCCACATTCCTCCAGCATCACGGAGATTTTCCAGCCATTGGGTGTCGGAGCGAAATACAGGTCAATCATAGAAACCGGCTTATCCTTTCGATGCACATATTCAATCAAAATCCATCATTTTGTTGTGCTAGATCAATGACGGTATCTCATTGTTATGGGAGGAATGAGGAACAGGCAAGTGAACACAAAGGAGGAGATGTTCCATGGCGAAGAAGATATTGATTGCATCCGACCTGACCGCGCGCGGCGACCGCCCGATTGACCGGGCCCACCAGCTCGCCAGGGCATGGAATGCCGAGCGGACGATTGTGTTTGTCGATGCCGGCAAGACCCCGGTGGAAGAGAAACAGGTGCGCAAGCTGCTCACCCGCAATTATGGCGATGATGCCAGAGATTGCACGCTGGTGATCGCGAAAGGCAAGGCGCCGAAGGTCATTGCCGAAACCGCCGATCGGCTGGAGAGCGACCTGATCGTCGTCGGTGCCGCGCGCCACAACAACTTGTCGGACTTCTTCCTCGGCACCGCAGTCAATCATCTGGTGCATCATGCTTCGGCGCCGGTGCTGATCGTGAAGGAACGTCCGCACGCCAATTACCGCAGCATCCTGGTGGCCACCGACTTTTCCGACTTTTCGGCCCATGCCCTGCGCAAGGCGCTCGAACTTTGGCCGGATGCACAGATCCATCTGGTGCACGCCTTTCACGTGGCCTATGAGGCCTGGCTGCGGTCCGATGGCGTGGCCGCCGAAATGCGGGCGGAGGCGCAAGGCGAACTGGATGAGTTTATGGCCGGCCTGGCCCTCGATCCCCGGGATGCCGATCGCATCACGACCCATCTGGTGGAAGGTAGCCTGCATCAGTCCATCTATGAAATGCTCGATGGCGGCGACGTCGATCTGCTGGTTCTTGGCACCCATGGCCGGGGCGGGTTTGTCCATGCCACGATCGGTAGCCGGGCCAGCGAAATGCTCGGCTGGTCACCGGTCGATGTGCTGATGGTCTGCAAGCCGGCGGGCGCCTAACCGTCCGCGACCCAGTCTTTGCGCAAAGGTTGTGCCGCCAGCGCCATGAGCAACGCGGCAAGACCATAAAGTGCCAATGCATAGAGCATGGAATAACGCAGAGCATCGTCACCGTAGATCGGTGCCAGCTGATCCGACAGCGCACCCAGAAGATAAATCCCGCCACCCAGTCCCAGCAGATTGTTTATCAGCAGAAACAGGGCCGAGGCGGTCGCGCGTGATTCCGGGGTGACGAGATGCTGGATCGCGGACAAGACGGGTCCCAGCCAGACATAGGCCAGCGCTTGCGGGATCAGGAACAGTATGAAGGCCAGCGTCACGCTATTGGACATTATGCCACCTGCGAACAGGGGAATGGCGAGCAGAAACGCGATTGCCGGTACCAGCGCATAGGCCGCCTTGTCCCGCGTGCCCATCCAGTCGCCCAGCCAGCCGCCCGCCAGCACACCGACAACACCTCCGGTCAGCAAAACACCGCCAAAAAACTGCGACGTTTCGACCAGTGACAGTCCAAAACTGCGTTGCAGCAGACTGGGGAGCCAGAACCCGATACCATAGCCTAGCATCGAGCTGGACGCGGCGCCAAAGGCCAGAAACCAGAAGGATTTCTTGCGGGCCAACAGGCCGACAATCTCCGAAAACGGGATTCGAGCGGGCGCTTGGGCGGTTGTGGCAGTTTCGGTTGCCGCCCGGTCAGCGGGTGCAGTGCCGGGTTTCTTGTCGCGCACCAGAAATTTGAACAGCGGCGCAATCAGAACACCCGCGAAACCGACAACAAAGAACGCCACCCGCCAGTCGACAGTGGCCGCAATATAGCCGCCCGCCAGCACGCCAAGAGCCGATCCCAGCGGAATGCCGAGCGAATAAATCGACAGCGCCCGCGCGCGTTTTTCGCTGGGGAAATATTCCGATATCAGGGCATAGGATGGCGCAATACCTCCGGCTTCCCCGATCCCGACGCCCAGCCGGGCCAGAAATATTTGCCAGAAATTCTGAGCGAAACCGCAAATCGCCGTGAATCCGCTCCAGCAGACCAGCGAAATGGTGATGACCCAGCTCCGGCTGGTGCGGTCTGCCAGCCAGGCGAGCGGAACCGCCAGGGTCGAATAAAGCAACGCAAAGGCAATGCCGCCCAGCAATCCCATCTCGGTATCACTGAGATCCAGATCGGCCTGAATCGGGCCCGCCAATATCGCCAGAATCTGCCGGTCGACAAAATTGAAAATATAGACGACGAGCAGCATGCAGAGCACGACATTGGGCTTGCTGCGCTGTGCCTGGGCTGATGATATGTCGGTCATTCAGTTTGCATGCTGATGGAGGAAGTCCCGGATCGCGGACAGCGCTTCCGGCTCATCGAGGACGGGTGCATGGCCCACATCCGGCACATCCACGCGCTGGAAATAGCCGCTGTGGCGGGCTTCCATTTTCGCAGCTGTGTCGGCATGCAATATATCGGAAATGCCGCCACGAAGCAGCAATATCGGCAGGCTCGCGAGCATGTCCCACATCGGCCAAAGGTCCGGCGGTACGGTTGCAGGCTGGTCGCCTTCCATGCTGGTGGCAATGCCCGGATCATAGGCGGGCCGGAAAGACCCTCCCTCTTCCACATAAGTCCGCCGCGCAAAATCCATCCAGTCGCTGTCCGCAAATTTCGGAAATGCCGGGCTGTTAATGTCCCGACAGGCTTGCGCCGCGTCTTCCCAGCTGGAAAGTGGCTCGGCATTGCCGACATAGGACTGGATGCGCGCAATCCCGGCGGGGTCCACTTCCGGACCGATATCATTGATGATGATCGCGCGCAGGCGATCAGGTTGCATCGCTCCCATGATCATCGCCATCAGGCCGCCCATCGACGTGCCGATTGCGGTCACTTCATCTATCCCCAGGCCATCCAGCAGCGCGAACATGTCCGCGACATAGATATCCGGCAGATAATTGGCGGGTTCCGGGTCATAATCCGATCGCCCCCTGCCCCGCTGGTCGACAGTGACGATCCGATAGCTATCGGGTAACCCGGCAATCAGCGGTTCAAAATCCGCGCTGTTCCGGGTCAGCCCATGCATCATCAGCAAGGTCGGACCGGTGCCGGGATAATCCCGGGCATAGAGGTCCAGCCGGTCATCCGCACTGCGATAGAAATGATCGGACCAAGATCGTTCGGAATGTGGCATGTCGGTCCTCCCGATTGTTCAGACGGCAATCAGAAGCGAATTTCTCCGGTCAGGAAAATCTGCCGGGGATTGCCGTAAAAGGCCGACAATGTCCCTTCGGTACCGAGAGCAGAAATCGGCAGACCATTGGGTCCGCTGGTAATCGCACCCGTCACCGGATCGGCGACGACAAAGGTATAGCCCGAGGTGATATATTCCTTGTCGGTCAGGTTCTTGCCATGAACGCCAAGGCTCCAGCGGCCTTCCGGTGCGGTGTAGACAATGCTCGCATCCCACAAGGCAAAGCCGCCCTGATCAATGAACGGGTTTGGAATCTCGAACTGGTTGGTGCTGCTCCGATAGGAGAGTGTAGTGCCGAGATAGATATCCCCGTCTCCGAGCGGCGCTGAATAGGCCAGGGTTCCACTGGCGGTCCATTCCGGGGTGTTCTGGACTTCGCGGAACTCCGCCACATCGGTGGGCACACCGCCAATATCAGTGATGAACTGCTTATATTCGGCGTTGATATAGCCCAGTGCGCCATTGAAGCTGAGACTGTCGCCGCTTGCGGCAAAATCCTCCGCGAGCCGCGCATTCATCTCCAGTTCCACGCCCCAGAATTCGGCCTTGCCGGCATTGGAAACAACGCCGCAGAATGTGGCGATGCCGCCGACATTACAGGCAACCGAGCCCGGGATCTGGACATCGGTATAATCCGCATAGAAACCGGCGAGAGCGATGTTCAGATCGCCACCGAGCAGGCTGCCCTTGTAGCCGACTTCATAGCTGTCGACCTGTTCCGGACTGAAGCTGAGGAAGTTCGCGATATCCTGATCATCCAGCATGCCGTTGCCATTGGCATCGGGCGCATTGACGCCAACACCGCGGGGGTCAAATCCGCCGCCCTTGAAGCCCTGCGAATAGCTGGCATAAATATTGTGATCCGGCGTCGGCTTGAAGCTGATCGAGGCGCGCGGCGTGAATTTCTTGAAATCGCGGCTGCCCTGAAAATCAGTACTTGCCCCGCCAAAGGGGATCCCCGCACCGCCAAAAACCGGCGAACCGCCGCCGAGGAAATTCTGCCGCAAGATATCGGCTTCCCGTTCATCCCATGTGTACCGGCCGCCGAGGGACAGGCTGATTTGCTCGGAGATGTCATAAGTCACGTCACCGAATATGGCATAGGTCTCGGTGTCGACATTGGCCTGAGTGAAAGCCGTGAAACCCGCAAAGGTGTTGAACAGGCGCACGTCAAACAAGGTGTCGGCCGAAGCGTCGAGATAGTAGAAACCGAGCAAGGCGTTGAGCGGACCATCGCCATAAAGAAGCTGGACCTCCTGGCTGATCTGCTCGTTATTGTAGATGGCGGGGACATCCAGATCGACCGCCGGAAGCGCATCAAAATCGATCGGTGAAGCGCTGTCATCCTTCCGCCAGGCACTGATCGACCGCAGGGTGAGCGTGTCGGACAGTTCCGCCGTGATATTCATCGCCACGCCATAGGCTTCGACATCCTGAATCGGATCGTTGAGCGCGCCTCTGGTGTCAAACACATCATTCAGAACGGGAGCACCCGTCGCGGCGCCCGGGATCAGGCGGTGGCCGCCGCGGGGGTTGCTTTCGTCCTTGGTATAATCGCCGGAAATCCGGATCAGGATCGGCTCGCCATAGCCGCCAATTTCCAGCGACGCCCGGCCGGCCCAGACATCCTTGTTATAATTCTCGATGCCCAGCGTGAGATTGTCGCCAAATCCGCCGCGCGAAAGCCGCGCCACAGACCCGCCAACACGGACCTGATCGCCCAGCGGACCGGACACGGTCACCACACCTTCGGCGAGATCATCGGTGCCGAATTTGCCGCGCAGTTTCAGGGAGAAATCCTGGGGCAGCGGCTTAGTCACATATTTGACCGCGCCGCCAATGGTATTGCGTCCGTAGAGCGTACCCTGCGGTCCGCGCAGCACCTCGATACGTTCGACTTCATATATGTCGAGCACAGCAGCCTGGGGGCGATTGAGATACACATCATCGAGATAGATGCCGACACCCTGTTCAAAACCGGATACGGGATCCTGCTGTCCCACGCCCCGAATGAAAGCAGTTAGCGTCGAATTTGTGCCGCGAGAGGCTTCCAGCGTCGTATTGGGCGTAATCTGCCCCAGATCGGTAATGTCGATCGCCCCGCGCTGGGTCAGGATTTCTTCGCTGAAGGTCGATACCGCAATCGGCACATCCAGCAGCGATTCTTCCCGTCGCCGGGCCGTGACGACGATGACATTGCCTTCGTCGCTATCGGATGCAGTCGCGGATGATTCGGTTTGTGCCTGGACGGTCTGGATGGGTACAGACAGGCCGCCAACGAATATGGCAGCCGCAAGCGCGGAATGGCTGACGGTTTTAAGCTTTTTCATGGCCTTAGATATCCTCCCGATGGAACAGTTTCTTGATTTCGTTACCGCTCCTATATTGAAAGTTGAACCATCTTTCAAGTTTGATGTTTGCCAAGCAGCCTTTTTCGCGCTAGCCCTAGGGTCATGGATATTGCCGCCTCGACTCCCAAACCGGACAATTTGCGCAAGAAACCGCGCACCGAACGCGGCAGGAAAACACTTAGAAAATTGCTGGACGCCGCGGCGATCGAATTTGGCGAACGCGGCTTTCACGAGGCATCGATCAGCGGGATCACCCGCCGGGCAGGTACGGCGCTGGGCAGTTTCTACACCTATTTTGACTCCAAGGAGGAAATTTTCCAGGCGCTGGTCCAGGATCTCAGCGGCCGGGTAAAAGTTCATGCGGCGGCCAGTCTGGAGGGTGAAAAGGACGCGCTGACCGGGGAGCGGGATGCGCTGTCGGCGTTCCTCGAGTTTGCCCGGGACCACAAGGAAATCTACCGGATTATCGACGAGTCGGAATTTGTCGATCCGGAAAGCTATCGCAAACATTATGAAAACACCGCACAGCGGATTCTGGAACGCCTGCAGACCGGCGGCGAGCAAGGCGACCTGCGCCCGGATCTCGAAGAAGCGCATGCCTGGGCCCTCATGGGAATGAACGTGTTCCTGGGCCTGAAATACGCAATCTGGAGCGATGACCGCACACCGGAAGACATTGCCGATATCGCTTCGAGCATTTTGAAAAACGGTCTGTCAAAATAGCCGCTCGAACCGCCGGACAATCATCGCTATCACGGACGAATGAATGATCACACAGACATGATCGCACAGGCAAGACGCGCGACTCAGGCCATTTACGAGCGCCAGGCGCGTTACTGGGATGAAGTCCGACCGACCTCGCTTTACGAAAAGCCCTGGCTGGATCGCTTTGTGAGAAATCTGCCCCCGGGAGGCAGACTTCTCGATCTGGGCTGCGGATCAGGCGTACCGATTGCCGGCCATTTTCTCGATCAGGGATTTGCTGTGGTCGGCGTGGATTATGCCGAATCCATGATCGCACTGGCCCGCAGACGCTATCCGGCGGCTGACTGGCATGTACAAGACATCAACAATCTGACGATCGAGGGCAAGTTTGATGGTATTTACAGCTGGGACGGGTTTTTCCATCTGACGGTTGAGGAACAACGCATCGCCGTTCCTGATCTGTGTCACAGAGTCCGGTCCGGTGGAACCATCCTGTTGACCGTGGGTACGGGAGAAGGCGAAGTGACAGGCACGGTCGGCGGCGAGACCGTCTATCATGCGAGTCTCGCGCCGGAAGAATATGACAGACTGTTCCACCAGAACGGCTTCGAGACGGTGACCTTTGTGCCGGAAGATGAAAATTGCCGCGGTCGCTCCGTGCTACTTGCATCAGACAAGAGTCCTGAACCGGAAAAATCTGCCTGAATGCCTGATGGTTCGTAAATGCATGGATCATGATTGCCAGCGCAGCCTTGTTCTGGCACCTAGTTGGGAAAATGATGGGGAGGACATCAATGAGAATTGATCCGGCGACAGAAGCTGCAAATATGGTCGACGCTTTGGGACCGGAAGCACTGGAGAAAGCCGCGAATTACACAGTCGGCGGCCACTGGTTGCTGCTTTGGGGTCTGCTGGTGTCCGCTCTGGTCACCTGGCTGATCGTCCGCTGGGGCATTCTCGACAAAATCTGGGAAAAGCTGGACAAGCGGAGCTGGGCGTTGCGGACTTTTGTCGTCAGTGCAGCCTATGCCATCATTTCGGGCGTCATGTTTCTCCCGTGGACCATCTATACCGATTGGTGGCGCGAAACAGCTTATGACCGGACCAGCCAGCCGATTGCAGATTTCCTCTCCCAGGGCGCGATCGGCGGTGGCATTTCGGCGCTGGCCCTGGGACTGTTTTTCCTCGGCGTCTATGCGCTTATCCGAAAGTCGGGCAAGCGTTGGTGGCTTTGGTCCGGAGGACTGGCGGCCTTCACCATTACCGCCTTGCTGCTGATCTCGCCGATCCTGATCGAGCCGCTGTTCAACGAATTCCAACCGGTGCCGGAGGGAGAAGTTCGTACCGCCATCGAGGCAATGGCCGACGAGGCGGACATTCCGCACGACCGGATCTTCATGTATGACGGATCGCGGCAATCCAACAATTTTACTGCCAATGTGTCCGGCGTCTTCGGTTCAGCGCGCATCGCGATTTCGGATGTGGCGCTAAAAGAAGCCTCGCTGGACGAAGTGAAGGCCGTGACAGGTCACGAGATCGGCCATTATGTCCTGGGTCATATCTGGCGAATTGTTGTGGTATTCTCCCTGCTGGCGATTGCGCTCTTCTTCCTGGCAGATCGGTTGTTTCCGAGGTTTGCGCGCAAATTTGGCAGCAAGGCTTCGATCGCAGATCCGACCGGCCTGCCGGTGCTGTTGTTCGTCGTCGGACTGTTGGGCCAGATCGCCCAGCCGCTGACCAATGGCATGACCCGCATCGGCGAACGCGAAGCCGACAATTATTCTCTGCAGACGGTCAACCTGCCCGATGCGCTGGCCGGTGCCCTGATCAAAACCGCAGAATATCGCTATCCCCGTCCTTCAGCCTTGCAGGAATTCCTGTTCTACACGCATCCGTCGGTGGAATGGCGTGTGCGCAATGCGATGGAATGGAAAGCAGACCATGGATTGCCAGACCCGGGTTAGAACGGCTGGGTATTCCGCGTTCACTGGCCAGAGGCGTCCCGATATGAAACAGATGATATCCCGGGACTGTCCGGGGGATTTTATTCTTGCCTCCCGTATAGGCCAAGGATAGCCTGAAACTGGCTTAAACGGGGGCAATCATGAGAAAATTTTTATTTGCAGCCAGCGCATTGGGGCTTGCTATTGGTGGTACGACCACCGCGTCAGCGGCGATCATCCAGTATCAGGTCAGCGGCACAGGCAGCGGCACCCTGGGTGGCAATGCATTCGATGGTGCGATCACGATTACCAGTACGGGTGATACCGGATCACAACAGCAATGTATCGACGGCGGGATACCGATTGCAGGTTGCTTCCTTGTCACCAACAACAGCCTGGAACTGGACATTGCCGGTCTGGGTCTATTCAGCCTAACCGGTCCCAGCTTCAGTTTCGTGAACAATAACGCCAATCTCTTTGGATTCTCGGAACTGGTTGGGCCGCCACCCGCCATCGTCAACAGTTTTGCATTTGTAAACATTCTCGATAATCCGAGTCCGTTTACGACCTGGGATGGCGTGTCGAACCTCACAGCCTTCGACACGGATCTGACGTTGGGGAATTTCTTCGCTCCCTCGGTACAGACAGATGGTGGCGAACTGATCTTCGCTGCTCCAGCTATTCCTGGTGCGGCGATGTTTTCAGCATCTCTGGTCGCAGCACCCGTCCCGGAACCGGCGACATGGGCCATGATGATCGCGGGATTCGCAATGGCGGGCGCTTCGCTGCGCCGGCGGAAAACCCGCATCAAGGTCAGCTACGCGTAAGTTTGCCAGAAAACTCGGACCTGTCCGTCAGCCCTTGCTCAGGAATTTCTTGATGCTGCGGGCGGCCTGACGGATGCGCTGTTCGTTCTCGACCAGCGCCAGCCGGACAAAGCCTTCGCCCTCATCACCAAAACCGGTTCCGGGAGCCACCGCCACGCCCGCTTCGGCGATCAGGCGCTTGGAGAATTCCATCGAACCCAGTTCGCGATATTGTTCGGGCACTGGCGCCCAGGCGAACATGCTGGCTTCCGGTGAAGGGATGTCCCAGCCTGCCCGGCCGAAGCTTTCCACCATCACATCGCGGCGGCTTTTGTAGAGCGCGCGATTCTGGTCGATAATATCCTGCGGGCCGTTCAGCGCAGCCGTCGCCGCCACCTGAATCGGCGTGAATGCGCCATAGTCGAGATAGCTTTTCACCCGGGTCAGCGCACTGATCAGCTTCTGGTTGCCGACCGCAAAGCCCATGCGCCA
>JBCBZY010000261.1:0-4164 GCA_039815115.1 Pseudomonadota bacterium
CGCCAGCATTTCGGGAAATCCGCAGGCTATCTCTATCGGGCCTCACGCGGCGTCGATCACCGCGCCGTGAAGCCCAACCGTATCCTGCAGATCGGTCTCGCTCGCCAGATCCGACCCATAGGTCCGCTCGCCGCCGACCGACTTGCGGATACGGTTGGGCTTCACGGCGCGGTGATCGACGCCGCGTGAGGCCCGATAGAGATAGCCGGCGGATTTCCCGAAATGCTGGCGCAGGAACTCTTCTGACTGGGCCTTGAGATCAGCGCCAGTGTGAATATCGAGCTTCGCCATGCGCTCCGCCGTCTTCGGCCCCACGCCAAAGAACCGGCGCACCGGCAGCTGGGCGACAAAGGCGGCGCCCTGATGCGGCTTGATCACGCATAGCCCATCCGGCTTGTTCTGGTCCGAGGCGATCTTGGCGATAAACTTGTTGTAGCTGACCCCGGCGCTGGCGGTCAGGCCGGTCTGTGTCCTGATTTCCGACCGGATCATTTCGGCGATCCGGGTGGCATTGCCGATGCCCATCTTGTCGCCACCATTTTGCGGGGTCACATCAATATAGGCTTCGTCCAGCGACAGCGGCTCGACGAGATCACTGTGCGTCCGGAAAATCTCGCGGATCTGCCGCGATACTTGTTTGTAGACATCAAAACGGTGCTTCACGAAAATCAGGTCCGGACAACGGCGCTTGGCAATTACCGACGGCATCGCCGACTTCACCCCAAACTGGCGCGCTTCATAAGAAGCGGCGGCCACCACGCCGCGTTCGGACGATCCGCCCACTGCCACGGGCTTGCCGCGCAGCTCCGGATCGTCGCGCTGTTCGACGCTCGCAAAAAACGCATCCATGTCGATATGGATGATCTTGCGGATCCCGGTATCGGCGACCAGATCGCTGTCCGGACCGGTTTCGGGGGGCGCGGCGTCAGTAGCGGGGGACATAGGAGGATTTGATCCGCGTCATCGTCGCATCATCGACGTTAAGGCGTCGCATTTCGGTGAAGCTGGCCCGCGCGCCACAGCTGACATGGTCGAGCACGGCAGCGTATTTCTCATAATCGGGCTTGCCATTGCCGAAAATCTCGAGCCTGTCGTCCATCAGCCGGAAAATTGGCGCCGGGTCGCCGTCGGAGACGATACTGTACCAGCCGGTCTCGCGGTCGAGATAAAGCGTGTCGGCGTTCAGTCCGCAGGTATGCGCATTGGCCCCAATCGACCAGCCGTCAATCTTGTAGAGCCCATCCTCCTGCCGCCGGACCCAGGCCTGGGTCCGCGAAGCGCCGAGCAGCGCCAGCGCGATTTTCCGGTGCAGAGGCGTGTCTATAAAATCGGCGGGCAGCGGAAGGACCTCGGAAACAAATATGGCCTCTCCGCCGGGTTCCAGCCATTTTTCGCCACCCAATTGACCAAGCAATTCCCCCTTGCGAGCAGAATAAAGCCGGCGGATACAGTCGGCGGAATACTCATCCCTGGCACAGGCATTCCGTTTTTTCAGCCAGGCGCGCTGAGATTTGCGGACAGCCCGATCCTTGGCGACAGCGCGGGCATAAAGGCTGGCCATATCCCGGTCAGCCGCCCGCAAGGCCGACTGATATTCCCCGCAGATTTCCTTTTCGACAACCGTTCGCGCTTTCGCGCAATCAAAGGACGCCTGACTGTCCTGCTTCGCCCGCCGGGCATTGGCGGCGATCAGTTGCTGCGCTTCTGAGGCAGTAATCGCAACATCAAATTCGCCGCCGCGCAATATCACTTCCCCGGCAAAATCGGCGCGAGCCACATAGGGCAACTGACCGGGCCCCACAATCGTACCATCCAGCCGGGCTCCCGCGAGATCCACATCGAACAGCCCAAAGCTGTGCAAAACTGTTCCCGTCAGATTGACGCCCTTCATGCTGACCTGCTCGCCGCCCTGAAAAACGGGACAGCCATCATCCAGCGTGATCCCGCAATCGAACGTGAAGCCGCTCAGATTCGCGCCATCGAGATTCCAGCCGGCAATGCCGCCTTTGAACCAGCCCCCGTCAAAATGGCCATCGATAAAGTCCGCACCCTGCGCCCGCGTCCCAGTCAGGTCGGCATCCCGGAACAGCACAGCCGAGAGACGGGCGCCTTGCAGATTGGCTCCCGACAGGTCGGTGTCGATAAACCCGGTCCCGTGGCCCAAAACACCTGCGAGATTCGCCTCGGTCAGCTTGCTCTCCTCAAAACAGATGGAGGACAGGTCGAGACCGGCCATGTTCCAGCCCCAAAAATCTCCACCGCGGATCATTTTGAGCTTTTCGGGATCGGCGGATGTCATGCGGGCGAATTCATCGACGGTCCTGATCGTGCTCCCGTCAATCTCCTGACTGGGCAATTCAGTCTTGCTCTCTCCCCATTTGTCCCCCAGCGCGGCCAGGCATGTTGGGGCGGTCGCGGGTTCCCCAGCCTGCGCCGGAACTACCAACACCGCGAGAAACAGACTGGCGATCATCAGGTGCAACAAGCTGGTCTTCAAAGTCCCGGTCCCTCTTTATCACTTCTGCTATAGCCTTGCCTTGCGTTCCTTGCCATAGCGCGTCGGTGCAAAAACCTGCCCTGCCTTTTCCCATCGGCCGTACCGAGCTGATCGTCCTGATGGCCAGCCTGATGTCACTCAACGCATTGGCGATAGACATCATGCTGCCGGCCCTTGGCCTGATCTCGGATGATTTTGCCCTGCCCGGAGAGAATGACCGGCAGTGGGTCATCTCCTCCTATATCTATGGCATGGCGATCGGATCCATTCTCTATGGATCGCTGGCCGATCGCTATGGCCGCAAGCCGGTGCTGCTGGTGACAACGGCCATCTACATTATTTTCGGCGTCGTCTGCGCGGTCGCGCCGGAATATGATTTGTTATTATGGGCCCGCTTTGTCCAGGGACTGACCGCTTCTGCGCTCGGCGTGCTGGTCAACAGCATCATCCGCGACCGGTTTGAAGGTGATGCCATGGCCCGGATGATGTCGACGATCATGATGGTGTTCATGATTGTGCCGATCACCGCACCGCTGATTGGCCAGCTGGTTCTGCTGGTGGCGCCCTGGAAAGCCATATTCCTGGTATTGTCGGCATCCGGCCTGATCCTGTTTGTCTGGGTCATGGCACGTCTGCCCGAAACACTGCGCCCCGAGGACAAGACACCTATCGAGGCGCTCGCGATTGCCAGCGCCTGGAAACAGGTGGTGTTCCATCGCAACGCCTTTGGTCATGTCCTCGCCAGCGGACTGATGATGGCGCCGCTATTCGCCTATATCGCCTCGGCCCAGCAGATATTTGTCGACCTGTTCGGAGCGGGCGAGCTGTTCGTCTATATCTTTGCGCTCAATGCCGCCGCCATGTCGCTCGGCAGTTTCGTCAACAGCCGGATCGTGATGCGGTTCGGTGCGCGTCGGGTATCGCAGGCAGCATTGATCTTCTTCATCGCGGTTTCGGCCATTCTCTGGCTGACAACAGCGGCAGGCCAGGCGAACCTGATCCTGTTCACCCTGCTGCTCATCCCGACGATGGGCATGGTCGGCCTGACCGGCGCGAATTTTAGCTCGATTGCCATGCAGCCATTCGGGGCCGTCGCTGGTGTCGCCTCCTCTTTCCAGAATTTTGCGAGGACTGGTGTGTCCGTCACGCTTGGCGCGGCCATCGGCCTGCAGTTTGACGGATCGATCCTGCCGCTTTCCGTCGGTTTTCTGCTTTGCGGTATTGGCGCGTTGCTGGTCGTGTTATGGGCGGAAAAAGGGCGGCTGTTCCGCCGCATTCACCCTGCTGTAACAAACCAGACGATAAACGCGAAACAGGAAACATGACGATCTGTCAGCATGGAGAATTGCCGATGCCTCACAACACCATTTTGAAAGCAGGACTGCTGGCCGCGGCCATGTCACTGACCAGCCCCGCGCTGGCCAGCAATTCGATCAACGGCAACTGGATCACGCAGGAAAAGGATGCGATCATCAAGATCGGTCGTTGCGGCAAAACCATCTGCGGCCGGATATCACGCTATCTGGTCACTCCGCCCAATGGCGTGGATCAGAAGGATATCCACAATCCGAACAAAAAACTGCGCAGCCGCAAATTGCTGGGTACGGCAGTGCTGACGGGGTTCAAACCCGATGGCAACAAATGGCGCGGGCAAATCTATGATCCGA
>JBCBZY010000080.1:0-9869 GCA_039815115.1 Pseudomonadota bacterium
CGATCATTTTCGCGGCGAATTTGGCTATGATGCAGCGCGACAGGAATTCCTCGATAAACAGATCAAAGAATTGTGCACTGGCACAGATGCGCAATTGTCCCACCTGAAGGCAAAACATGCTACTATTCCTGCAGTCCGCGAAGCATTGTCAGAATTTGAACAATGCATAGAGCCTTATGAAGGCCGCGATTGCAATGAAATCATCTGGGTGGAATAATTTGAAAAACCTTGCCTTGACCCTCGCCATATCCTCCGGGCTTGCATTGGCCGCCTGCGCGGAAGACAACGGAGCGGACACATCCGCCATCGCAAAAAAGGAAAGTTCATCCATGTTCCGATCGATCAATGAAACCATCAGCGTCTCGCCGCAGATCACGCTTGAAGATGTGGAGGCTGCCAAGGCCGAAGGCGTCACCCTGATCGTGAACAATCGGCCGGACGGGGAAGATCCCTCTGCGCCGCAAAGTGCCGATATCGAGGCGGCGGCGAAAGCGGCAGGGATTGATTATCTGGCGATCCCGATCACCCATAGCGGGTTTTCCGCACCTCAGGTGGACGCTATGATTGGCGCGCTGGAAGACGCCACGGGCAAGACTCTTGCCTATTGTCGGTCCGGTACGCGCTCGACCCTGCTCTGGTCACTGGCTCAAGCCAAACAGGGCATGGATCCCGACGAAATCGCGCGTCTGGCCGGCAATGCCGGTTATGACATCACGCCGATCCGCGCGATGGTCGATGCACTGGCTTCCGGAGCGCGATGAAACGCAGGTGCAAATCGCCACCGGATGCCCGTCCGAACGCAAACCGGCTGGACAGTTGCTGACAGGCTTGTAAATAGAAGGCATGGAGAGCCTGCCTGATCCCACTATTTATGCGATTCCGTTTTTCGTCCTGACGGTTGCCATCGGCTTCGTCACCAGTCTGCGCCACAAGGACGGCAGATATGATGTTCGCGACATGGTCACATCGCTGACTCTTGGCACCGGTAGCGTTTTCGCCGGCCTGCTAACTGGCGGCTTGGCGGTAGCTGCGATCTACTGGGTGTATCAGTTCCGGCTGTTCGACGTGCCCTTCACCTGGTGGGCCTGGGTCCTGGCCTTTTTCGTGGATGATTTCTTCTATTATGTCTTTCACCGGTCCGCCCACCGGATCCGCTGGGTCTGGGCCGCGCATGTCAATCATCACAGCAGCCAATATTATAATCTCTCCACGGCCCTGCGGCAGCCCTGGACCAGCACATTTGCCCTGACCTGGATATTCTCGCTGCCGATGTTCCTGATTGGCTTTCATCCTGCGATGATCGCCTTCGTCGGCGGCATCAACCTGCTCTATCAATATTGGATCCATACCGAGGCAATTGGCCGGATGCCGCGCTGGTTTGAGGCGGTGATGAACACGCCGTCCCATCACCGGGTCCATCACGCGACCAACCCGCGTTATCTGGACAAGAATTATGCTGGTATCCTGATTATCTGGGACAAAATGTTCGGGACTTTCGAAGCCGAGCGGGAGGATGAACAGATCAAATATGGCATCATCAAGAATCTGGAAAACAACAATATTTTCTGGGCGGCCTTTCACGAATGGGTCGGCATGGCGAAAGACCTGTGGGCCGCCCCGTGGCGGTACAAGCTGAATTATCTGATCAAGCCGCCGGGATGGAGCCATGATGGCAGCCGTGACAGTAGCGAAATCATCCGGGCGCGGTGGCAGGAAGAACAGAAAAAAGCGTCATCCTGAACCCGATTCCGGAATGACGAAACGAGAGGAAGTGTGATGGCAGAGTTTGATATTATCGTCATTGGTGGCGGGTCCGCGGGTAGCGCAGTCGCCGGGCGGCTCAGCGAGGATGGCAAGCGCAGCGTCTGCCTGATCGAGGCCGGCGGCAACAACAATAATTTCCTCGTCAAGACCCCGGGCATGATGCCCTTCCTGCTAAAAAACGCAAACTGGCAATTTGATACCGTGCCGCAAAAGGGGCTGAACGGCCGCGTTGGCTATCAGCCACGCGGGCGCGGTCTCGGCGGGTCGAGCGCGATCAACGCCATGGTCTATATTCGCGGCAACAAATGGGACTATGACAATTGGGCCGCCATGGGCTGCGATGGCTGGAGCTATGAGGATGTCCTGCCTTATTTCAAAAAGTCCGAAGGCAATGAACGGGGTGGCGACGGATATCATGGCGGCGAAGGACCGCTGTCCGTGTCAGACCAGAAATGGCTCAATCCGGGCAGTGTCGCTTTTGTCGAGGCGGCGCGGAATTTGCAGATGCCGATCCTTGATGATTTCAATGGCGAGAAGCAGGAAGGCATCGGCATTTACCAGGTCACCCAGAAAGGCGGCGAACGCTGGTCGGCTGCGCGGGCCTATGTCGAGCCGGGCCGTAGCCGAGCCAATCTGGAGATCAAAACCAAGTCGCTTGTCGAAAAGCTGATCGTCGAAAATGGCCGGGTCACTGGCGTGCAGATCAAGCGCGGTTTTGGCCGCGAGACATTGAAGGCACGCGGGGCTGTGGTCCTCTCCGCCGGTGCGTTCGGATCACCGCATATTCTTCAGCTGTCGGGCATTGGACCCGCCGAACATCTCAAGGAGAAAGG
The DNA here is from genome assembly GCA_039815115.1 of Pseudomonadota bacterium. Classification (GTDB taxonomy): domain Bacteria; phylum Pseudomonadota; class Alphaproteobacteria; order Sphingomonadales; family Sphingomonadaceae; genus Parasphingorhabdus. The sequence continues at coordinate 2,598 of JBCBZY010000080.1, forward strand.
CGCGGAGGTCGTGCTCGACAAGCCGGAAGTCGGCGCAAACCTCAAGGACCATATCGACTTTGTTTCCGGTTATCTGACCGAGTCCAAGGAACTGATCGGGGACTCTCTCAAAGGCACAGTCCGCATGGGCAAGGCGATACTCGAGCACCGTATGAAACGCACCGGGATCATGACCACGCCCTATGCGGAAGCGGGCGGATTCTGGAGCAGTGATCCGGACGTTCCGGCTCCGGACATTCAATATCATTTCGTTCCAGCCGTGCTGGAAGATCATGGCCGCGAGAAGGTCAAGGGTCACGGCTTCAGCTGCCATGCCTGCGTGCTCCGGCCCCACAGCAAGGGCACTGTCCGGCTGAACGACACCGACCCGTCCGCACCGCCGCGGATCGATCCGAATTTCCTCGATGATGATCGCGATATCGCGACCCTGCGAAAAGGCGTCCGGAACATGCAGCGGATCATGGAAGCGCCGCCGCTGACCGATTTCAAGCCGACCAATCGCCATCCGATCGACATGGCGGATGACAGCGCTCTGGATGCGCTGCTCCGGGAGCGGGCGGACACTGTCTATCATCCGGTCGGCACCTGCCGGATGGGCGCTGATGACGCAGCGGTTGTTGACAACCGGCTGAAATTCCGCGGGCTGGATGGCCTTTATGTCGCGGATGCGTCGATCATGCCGGAAATTATCAGTGGCAATACCAACGCTCCGAGCATCATGATCGGGGAACGCGCCGCCGACTTCATCAAGGCCGACCTCACCGCCTAGCCAGCGCTGGGTACCGCTTGCTGACCGCTCTCCGGAGAAGCTTCGACTTCTGCTTCCGAGCCGCTTTTGGGGGATGCCATTTTCAATATGGCCACGCCCACCAAAGCTGCGATTGTCGATCCGGACAGCACACCGATCTTCACGAGAGCCATTTGCTCGGCGCTGTCAAAGGCGAGGTTGCCGATAAACAGGCTCATCGTGAAGCCGACGCCAGCGATGCTCGCCAGGCCCGAAATCTGCAGCCAGCTGACATTGGCCGGCAGGCTGGCAAATCCAGCTTTCACCGCGACCCAGGCAAAACCGACAATGCCGATCTGCTTGCCGAGGACCAGCCCCATGGCAATGCCCAGCGGGACCGGGTTCAACAGGTCGCCAAAGCTCATTCCGGAGAAGGAGACGCCGGCATTGGCGAGCGCAAAGACCGGGATCACGAAGAAGGCCGCCCAGGGGTGCAGCGCATGTTCCATTCGTTCGAGCGGACGTTCACCGCCCGCCGCAATCGGAATGGTCAGCGCCGCAGCGACACCGGCCAGGGTTGCGTGAACCCCGGATTTCAGCACGCAGAGCCACAATATGCTGGTGAGCAGGACATAGGGGAGCGTCCGCACCACACCAAAGCGGTTGCACAGAATCAGGCCGACAAGGGCGGCCAGTCCGACCGCCAGCGGCATCAGCTGAATTTCGGCCGTGTAGAAAAGCGCGATGATCATGATCGCGCCAATGTCATCGATAATCGCAATGGCGAGCAGCAGCGCCTTCAGGGCGAAGGGTACGCGGTTGCCGAGCAGCGCCAGGATACCGAGTGCGAACGCTATGTCGGTTGCCGCCGGAATGGCCCAGCCATTGATATTTTCCGGACTGCCGCTGTTGATGCCGATATAGATCAGCGCCGGAATTGCCATGCCGCCGATTGCGGCAAAGACCGGAAGCGAAGATTTCTCCCAGCTCGCCAGCTGCCCCGTCAGCACCTCGCGTTTGACTTCCAGACCGATGAGGAAAAAGAAGACCGCCATCAGACCGTCATTGATCCAGAGCAGCAGCGGTTTGTCGACACCAAAGCCACCGATAGTGGCCGTGACTTGCGTCGCGAGAATGGCCGTATAGGCAGAGCCCAAAGGGCTGTTCGCGATGATGAGTGCAAGCAGAGCGGAAATCATCAATATGATTCCGCCCGCACTTTCCTTTTTCAGGAAATCCTGAAGCAAATTTATGGCCTTGGCAGGCATGGTCTCAACTCCCCAGCTCGATCAATATGCTGCAGACGACATAGGTTGCAGAGATCAATAGATAAAATTGATTATATATTCTTACATCAATAGATTTTGTCTAAATTTTATTCGACCAGCAATACCCGCAAGTCATTGACATTGGTACCTGAAGGTCCGGTCATCATCAGGGCGTCGGCCTGGTCAAATGCGGAATAGCTGTCATCGCTCCCCAGAAAGGCCCGAGCCCGCTTTTGACCGTCCAGCTGGTCCAGCAGACCCGGCCAGAGAAAGGCCCCGGCATTGTCTTCCGACCCGTCAATCCCGTCGGTATCGGCGGCAAATCCGGTAATGCCTTCCGCTCCGCCCAGCTCCAGCGCGCAGGATAGAAGAAAGGCGGTATTGCGCCCGCCCCGGCCATTCGGATTCGATATCGTGACGGTTGCTTCGCCCCCGGAGATGATCGCTGTCCGGCGACCCTGCTGTTTCAGGCGCAAGGCCAGTTGCGCGTGATCCTTCCCCAGTTCCGCGGCATCTCCCTCCAGATCATCGCCCAGCACAAGCGGTTCATAGCCGCGTTCACGCACCGCATCGGCCGCTGCCTGCACAAGATCGGCCGGTCGCGCGCAGAAGGAATAGCTCGCGCGGGATAGCCTTTCATCATTCGGATCGGGGGTTTCATGCAGCTCGTCCTGCAGGGCGTTCGCAACGGCATCAGATAAGGCAATTCCATATCTTGCTGCCACTGCCCGGGCATCTGCGAGGGATGACGAATCACCGACAGTCGGTCCGGACCCGATCGTGGCCGGGTCGTCCCCCGGCACATCCGATATTGCAATTGTCATCGTCCGGGCCGGCCAGGCCGCTGTTGCCAGCCGGCCGCCCTTGATCGCGGACAGGTGCTTGCGGATGATATTAATCTCGGAAATCGGTGCACCGCAATGCAATAGTTGCCGGGTCAGCTGCTGTTTCTCGTCCAGAGTAACCCCCGCGACCGGCAAGGGCAGCAGAGACGAGGCCCCGCCCGAAATCAGCGCCAGCATCAGATCGCCCTCCCCCAGTTCCGCTGCTGCCATAACCGCGCGTTGTGCGGCATTGAGGCCAATTATATCCGGGACCGGATGGGCCGCTTCGATGATTTCCAGATTGGACGGAGCAAAATCCGGCGTGGCACAGCCCTGCCGTGTCACTACCAGCCCGGAAACTGGCTCCGGCAATTTCGGCAGAACAGCTGCCGCCATCCCCGTCGCCGCTTTCCCGGCCGCGAACAGCCAGACCCGGCCGGACACTGGCGGCATGGCAAAATCCCGCAGCGCAAATTCGGGCAAGGCCGGTTGCAGTGCCGCATCGTAAATTGATTGCAGAAACTGCTTGTCTGGCGCCGAATTTGTGGTTTGATGCATCGCAACAAAAGGCCCGATCCGGTGCCGGGCGTCAAGCCCTGCCGGACAACAGACGCAAGAAAGTGGTGCACATGGATGATAGCGGCGAAAGGGAGCATCTCGAGCAGCGTATCGCCGCGCATCTCGCTGTGCTTTATCCTGATACCGGGTCCGACGGCATGGCCTCCGAATTGATCCGCGCGTTCTGGCCAGACAGCGAACGGATAATCGAGGCGGCAGAGATTCGGCAGAAGCATCTATGGGATGAGAGCAATATCGTGCTCATCACCTATGGCGGAACAATCCGGTCACCAGAAGAGAAACCCCTCAAAACGCTGCACCGCTTTTTGAACACCCATATTGGCGACACCGTATCCGCGGTCCATATCCTGCCGTTCTTCCCATACAGTTCTGATGACGGCTTCTCGGTCATCGACTACCGGGCAGTCGACGATCGTCTTGGCGACTGGTCGGACATTTCCGCCATTGCCGAAGACTATCGGCTGATGGCCGACCTCGTTATCAATCATGGCAGCTCGCGTTCGGAGTGGTTTCAGCAATTCCTTTCCGATCAGGAACCCGGCAAGGACTATTATGTCACTGCGGACCTGGCGAGCGACATCGGCGATGTCATCCGGCCGCGTTCTCATCCGCTGCTGACACCATTTGAAACCAGCGCGGGCACTCGCCATGTCTGGACGACTTTCAGCCAGGACCAGGTTGATTTCGATTTTGGCAATCCCGATCTGCTACTGGAATTTGTCCGCATCATCGCCTTCTACATCGCCAATGGCGTGCGTATTTTCCGGATCGACGCCATCGCCTTTCTGTGGAAGCAGGTCGGCACCAGCTGCATCAATCTGGATGAAACCCATGAAGTGGTCCGCTTGCTCCGCACGCTGATGGATCATCATGAGGAAACGCTGGTTATCCTGACCGAAACCAACATCCCCAATCATGAAAACCTGACCTATTTCGGCAATCAGAACGAAGCGCATATCATCTATAACTTCTCGCTGCCACCGCTTCTGATCCACGCGCTGCTGACCGGGGATTCTCTCTATCTCAAGCGCCTGACCCGCAGCAATCCGCCGGCGCTGCAAGGCTGCGCCTATCTCAACTTCACTGCCAGTCATGACGGGATCGGTCTCCGTCCAACCGAAGGCGTGCTGCCCGAAGCAGAGGTCGGGCAGATGCTTCAGACACTGCAGAATTTTGGCGGACGCATATCGATGCGGCGCGGACCGGGCGGTACAGAAAAGCCCTATGAGGTCAATATCAGCTATTTCGAGGCCTTGCAGGGCACGACCGATGGTCCGGATGATTTGCAGATCCCCCGCTTCATGGCAGCGATGGCGATCATGCTGGCACTGGAAGGTATCCCGGCCTTTTACATTCACAGCCTGCTGGCAACGCCCAATGGCTATGAGGAAGTTAACCGGACGGGTCACAACCGGTCTATCAATCGGCGCGAGCTGGATCTGGAGATGCTGGAATCCCGGCTCACGGATCCCGACACAGTGGAAGCGCAGGTATTCGGGCAATGCAAAGAGCTGATCGCAACACGCAAGACGCAGCCCGCCTTTCACCCCAATGCAGTGCAGTTCACTCTCGCACTGCCAGAAGGACTGTTCGGGATCTGGCGGCAAAGTCTCGACCGGACCCAAAGCGTTTTTGCGATCACCAATGTCACCGACAAGCCCCTGCCGCTGTTGCTGGCGGACATTAATCTGATTGCCAATAACCGCTGGCGCGACCTGATATCGGGTCAGGAAATCGCCGATATTGAAGGATCAATGGAACTCGCCGCCTACCAAACCGTGTGGATTACCAACGGACCGGAAGTCAGCTAGAGCGGCAGGCCTTCATCCTCATTGTCCAGCCGGACCGCCTCAACAAATCGCTGCGAGAAATCGGGTATGGCCGAATTGATACGATCCCAGTTGGCCATGAACGATCTCTCGTTCGGCGCTTCAAGAAAGACCTCCCCGGCGGACATGATATTGGAGGCAAACAGTTCCACCGTCGCTTCCTCGCTGTGACGATCCAGCGCCAGACCGTTGATCACCGCGTCGTTATAATAGGTCTCGATCCGGTCGAGCGCGATGCGCAAATAGGTGGCCTTGATCGTCCGGAAAGTTCCGGGTGAAAAAATCTGCCCCTGGGTCGCCAGTTTGCGAAAGATGGATTTGGTGATGTCGGTACTCATCCGCGACAGACCCGTTGCCGGATTGTCCTCTGAGACCGGCTGATGCTTGTGGTCATAATTGTCGGCAATCTCAACCTGACAAATGGCCCGCACCGAATTGTTGCGCCAGATTTCGGAGAGTACACCGATTTCCAGCCCCCAGTCCGAGGGGATACGAATGCTTTTCACGGTATCCCGACGCATCGCGAACTCCCCGGCCAGAGCATATCGAAAACTGTTGAGATAGACGAGATATTCGCTTGGCTGGCAAACCTTCTTGAGCGCCGCCAGCAACGGAGAAATCAGCAGGCGCACGACGCGGCCATTCAGTTTCTCCTCGGTCACCCGCGCGTAGTAGCCCTTGGAGAAGACATAGGGGAAGCTCGGATTCGCCACAGGATACATCAGCCTTGCAAGCAGATCGCGGCGATAGGTCAGAATGTCACAATCGTGCAGCCCCACCACATCGGCCTTGGTTCCTGCGAGAAAATAGCCAAAACAGAACCAGACATTGCGCCCCTTGCCCGGCTCGTCCGGTGACAGTCCGTGATCCTGCAGCTCCTTGTCCAGCGCCATCAGCCGCGGGCCACTGTTCCACAGGATCTGGTGCTTTTGCGGCAACCGGGAAAAATAGGATTTCGCATATTCAAACTGGTCCTTGTCCGCCCGGTCCAGTCCGATGATGATATTATCGAGATAGGGCACCTGCGACAGTTCATCGATAATATTGCCCAGCGCTGGTCCCTCCAGTTCCGAAAACAGGGAGGGCAGCACAAGCGACATCGGCCGGGACTCGGCGAAACCCATCAGCTCCCGTTCCAGATCCTCGACTGGCCTGTCGGTCAGATTGTGGAGTGTCGATATGCTGCCATTCTGATGAAAATCCATGCTGTTCAGTGCTTCCTGTCGTTGGCGGAATCAAGTTGGTCAAAAATTTGCTGCATGGCCTCCACCCAGCCTGCCGGACCGGGTTGAGGCGCGGTGATAACCGAAGGCTTGGCGGAATGGATCGATTTCCCGTCCGGGTTGGGAATAATTACCCCCAGTTCAGCTTCTTCTATCATCTCAATATCATTTGGACCGTCACCGAGGGCCACGGAGACAATGCGGTGCTCGGGCTTCGCGATCTTGAACTGGCTGGCAATCCATCGCATGGCATCGGCTTTGCCGCACTGACCGGTGAGATGGAAAAAGCGCCCGCCCTGCTGAACCTTTATGCTCCGGTCTGCCATAAAATCTTCCAATTTCGCCAGTTCGCCGGAGTCTCCCAACCAGAGGAATGGTTCGCTGGCCTCTCTGGCCTTGGCCTTGCTGGCACTTTGAAGGCTCAGTCCGGTCTCCGCCGCGATTTCCTTGATGGTCATGTCTGAAAAACCTCGTACCCGTTTCCGCAGAAACGGCTCCAGTTCCTCGAGCGCCGTGAGAATCGTCTCATGATCTGCGCCGGGAAAATAAACCTGCGGTGAAGGATCCGCGTCCCAGGGAAATCCTTCCGGTGCGTGGATTACGGATCCGTTCTCGGTCACAAAAACCCGCATCGGAGCAATATCGAAAATGAGTGCCAGAACTTCCACACGCGTCTTGCTGGTGACCGGGATAACGGTGGTCCGATCAGAATCCAAAGCCGCGATATATTTGTCGGCCGGTGCCGGGGAATAGCTGTCATGGTCGAGTACCGTTCCATCTAGGTCGGTGAATATCAGAACATGGTCAGTCTTTGTTGTCATC
>JBCBZY010000281.1:0-3915 GCA_039815115.1 Pseudomonadota bacterium
GTCAGTTCACCGGCCACCGGCTTGCAGTCAAACCCGCCCATTTGCTGGAAATAGGTGAACTGCGTGACTTCCATGCCGTCGCACCAGACTTCCCTGCCCAGGCCCCAGGCGCCGAGTGTGGGGCTTTCCCAGTCATCCTCGACAAAGCGGATATCGTGCAGCATCGGATCAATGCCGATCGCGGTCAGGCTGTCGAGATAGAGCTGCTGAATGTCCGGCGGTGAGGGTTTGAGCACCACCTGATATTGGTAATAATGCTGCAGCCGGTTCGGATTTTCGCCATAGCGTCCATCGGTCGGGCGACGGCATGGCTGCGCGAAAGCAGCATTCCACGGATCCGGACCCAGCGCCCGCAAAGTGGTCGCGGTGTGGAACGTCCCTGCCCCCATTTCCATGTCATAGGGTTGCAGAATGACACAGCCCTGATTGCTCCAGTATTCGTGGAGTTTCAGGATGATCTGCTGGAAGCCCAAAGACTTTTTGGCTGGCTTCGGATCGGTCAATTGTCGTGCTTTCTTCGCGAGTGCAACATCTGTCGTGACGCTTTGGCGAAACCGCGCCAGAGGGTCAAGCCGTCATTGCGGTTTTTGCACTACTCTGCGGCGACAATCTCCTCCGCATGTTCCACCGTCACCGGGGTCGCATTGAGAACCGCATTGCCTGACAATGGATCGAAGCTCGATGGATCGGTCAGGTCATTCAGCGAAACACCCGGCTTCTCGCGCGCTACGGACAGGCCAACACCCTTGCGACCATGACCGAAGCCATGGGGGATCGACACCACGCCGGGCATGACGTCATCCGTAACTTCGACGACGATCTCGACGCTGTTTACACGGCTGGTCACGAGCGCCATGGCCCCGTCTTCCAGTCCGCGCACCGTTGCATCATCCGGATGGATCATCAGCGTGCAACGCTCGGGACCTTTCAGCAGACGCTGGCTATTGTGCAGCCAGCTGTTGTTCGAGCGCACATGCCGGCGGCCAATCAGCCGCAGACTGTCCGATTGTTCCTTATCCAGTGACGCGGCAAACCGCTCGAGTTCGGCGAGAAAATCGGGATGGGCACACAGAATCTGCTTGTCTTCCGTCATAAGACGATCCGCGATGCAGGACCGCAATGGGCCAAGGTCAATGCCATTGGGCGCCGCATCCACTTCTTCCAGCGTCAGGCCTGCAGGCGAGCTTTGCAGCATATTGTCGAGCACATCGCGCGGCGGGCGGATATTGGGCACGTCCTGTCCATCGCTGGCCAAAATCTCGCGCGCCAGTTCGGCGATGATTTCCCAATCCGCCTTTTCGCCTTCCGGAATGTCGAAAATGGCCGGGGAATAACTGGCATAGTTGCGGATCGCGAGCGGGCCGAAGAAGAACGGATAATGGTCCTTTTCCAATGGGCCACAGGGCGGCAGGATAAAGTCGGCATGACGGCTGGTTTCCGTCACGTACATGTCGAACGAAACCATCAGATCGAGCTTGTCCAGCGCTGTGTCGAGCTTCGCACCGTCCGGAGCGGAAAGCACCGGATTTCCGGTTATCACAAACAATGACCGGATACGCTCCTCATCCTCGCGCAGCATCTCATCGGCGAGCGTAATGGTCGGCAATTCGCCCATGATCACCGGCATCTCACCACGAACCGTGTCCGTCTTGCGCACTGATCCGCGGCCAACCAGATTGATCGTATCCAGCGCCGGTTCCGGCACCATGGTCCCGCCTTCACGGTCGAGATTGCCGGTGGCGATATTGATCAGCTGGATCAACCACTGGTTGAGCGTCCCAAATTCACAGACCGACACACCCATGCGACCATAGATCGCCGCCGGTTGATCGGCAGCCAGATCAGCCGCCAGGCCTTGCATGACGTCGATGCCGATACCGCAATGTGCGGCGAGCTGATCCATATCGAAATCCGCAATGGCGGGTGCAATATCCGCCCAGCTATCGTCCAAAATGTCGTCCAGACGGCTGGTATCAACATGTCCGCCGTCAAAAACGCTTTTCAATATGCCGATCAGGAGGGCCGTATCGGTTCCGGGTTTTACAAAATGGTGGGCGTCAGCCAGCTTCGCAGTCTCGGTCCTGCGCGGGTCGACCACAACAAGCTTGCCGTCCCGCGCCTGCATGTCTTTCACACGTTTCTTGAAGTCCGGCACGGTCCAGATACTGCCATTGGACGCCGCCGGATTACCGCCAATGATGATCAGATGCTGACACCTGTCAATATCGGGCACAGCCGCCAGCGAGACATGACCATACATATGATATTGCACGACATGGTGCGGGATCTGGTCCAGCGTCGAGGCGGAATAGATATTCTTGAGGCCAATCGCCCGCCGAAGCTGGCCAACCTGGGTCGAGATACCATAATCATGGGCAGACGGATTGCCCATATACATGGCCGGCTTGCCGCCCTGCCCCTTCAGCTTGCTGAGCTTGCCCGCGATTTCGGCAAAGGCCGTTTCCCAGGAGATTTTCTGCCACTGGCCATCGACCTTTTTGATCGGCTTGTGCAGCCTGTCCGGATCATTTTGAAGATCGGCAATTGCGGTGCCTTTGGGACAGATATGTCCTCGGCTCAGCACATGGTCTGGATTTCCCCGGATCGAGAGAATCTCGCGCCCTTCCACTTCCACCAGAAGCCCGCAATTGGCTTCGCAAATATGGCATGTTCGGGCATGTGTCTGTGGCATCACGATCTCCTGATTTAACCGCTCGATTAGCAGATTGATTTTGCGCTGGCCACCGCGGCCAAAGGCTTTATTTCGTCCATACGGGATTGTCCCTCAAAATACTGCTGGGAATTGCCCTGTAAATGTTCGATTAAGTCGTTCCGCTTATGCCTTTTCGTACTCACCATCCATGATCCGGAAATAATCTTCATGATGAACCGCTTGCTTGCCGCCCTCTTCCTGTTGCCAGTGATTCTGGGAACCGCCGCCTGTTCATCGCAAGCTGCAGCCCCGGAAACATCGACATCGGCCGAACCTCCGGCGGCAACGATCGCGCAAATGCCGGAAGATGCCGATCCGGCGCTTTGGGTGCTGAAGGATGAAGACACAACCATCTATATGTTCGGCACCGTCCACATTCTAAAACCGGGTCTGACCTGGTTCGACGAAGCCGTGAAAGACGCGTTTGACAAATCCGATGAACTCGTCGTCGAAATGATCGAACCCGATGCCACGACGATGGTCCAGATCATCAATGACATCGCGATCGATAAAAGCGGAATATCGCTGCGCGACAAATTGTCCGCCGAAGACCGGGTCAAATACGAGGCGGCGCTGGCGAAGCTAAACCTTCCGCCGGCTTCCTTCGATCCGCTTGATCCCTGGTTTGCCAGTGTCAGCATTTCCCTCATCCCGCTGATGAGCAACGGCTATGACGTAAACAGCGGCGTGGAAAAGGACCTGAAGGCGCAGGCTGAACTCAGAAACATGAAAATCGTCGGTCTGGAAACGCCGGAACAGCAGCTCGGGTTTTTCGACAATCTCCCGGAAGAGGTACAGATCGGATTTTTGAACTTCACAATCTCGACGCTCGATGATGTACCGGCAGGCATGGAAAACATGGTGGCCCAGTGGGCCAATGCCAATGTCGAGGCGCTGGCTGAACTGATGAACGCGGGACTGGAAGACAGAATTCTGTACGACACTCTGCTCGCCGACCGAAACGCAACCTGGGCCGAGTGGGTTGAACAGCGGATGGACGAACCAGGCACATTGTTCATGGCTGTTGGCGCGGGCCATCTGGCCGGGGAGAGCAGCCTGCAGGAGAAGCTGAAGGCCAAGGGTTTCAAGGTCAAGCGGCTCGAATATTAGATTGTTCACCGCTTGAGTCTTCCCTTTTGGTTGCGGCAACCCCAAATAGCGGTCATGCAAATCATCAAACTCTTGCTGACACTGGTTGCGAC
>JBCBZY010000373.1:0-2433 GCA_039815115.1 Pseudomonadota bacterium
CCGACATTGCGACCCGGATGGGTCTTGGTTCCGCGTTGGCGGATAATAATATTGCCAGCCACAACAGCTTCGCTGCCGTATTTTTTCACGCCTAAACGGCGGCCTTCTGAATCACGGCCGTTACGCGACGAACCGCCTGCTTTCTTATGTGCCATGGTTTAGTCCTTCTTCTTCGCAGCCGGTTTTTTAGCGGCTGGCTTTTTTGCTGGAGCCTTTTTGGCTGCAGCTGGTTTGGCTTCGGTTTTGGCCTCGGCCTTTTTGGCAGGGGCTTTCTTCGCCGGAGCTTTTTTGGCCGCCGGTTTGGCAGCTGTTGCCTTCTTCGCAGGTGCAGCTTTCTTTTCTGCAGCCGGTTTCTCAGCCGCAGGAGCAGCTTCCTTCTTGGCTGCCGCTTTCTTCGCAGGCGCCTTGCTGCCGATCGCATTGATCTTCAGCACAGTATGCTGCTGACGATGGCCGTTCTTGCGGCGATAATTGTGCCGGCGGCGCTTCTTGAAGATAATGACCTTCTCGCCTTTTTCCTGCGCAACGATTTCCGCCGCGACCTTCAGGCCCTTGACGTCTTTCATTTCGCCACCGTCACCGGCCAGCAAAACATCATCCAGAGTCACCGAATCGCCTGCTTCACCAGCAAGTTTTTCGACAGCGATTATATCTCCAGCAGTAACGCGATATTGCTTACCGCCGGTGCGCACTATTGCGAACATGGCATTATTTCCGTTTCAATCTTGTGGTTCCAGCGCACAAGCACAGAAACGCGAGTCTCTCGGCTCACGCTGGAAAGAGTGCGCAACTAACCGATGGAGCGCGTGCTGTCAACCTGCACGGCTCGATTTTTCGCCGATTTTTGCCACTCGATTTTTACCGTAAACCACTTGCCAGTCATTGGCCGTTGCGGGCTATCGCCCGGCACCTTATGAAGGCCAGGATGAAAAAGACCATATTTCTGTTCCCGCTGGCTTCGATGCTGATCACAGGCTGTGCCATGCAACAGGACAGTTTTCCTTCGCTTTCCAAAAGGGCAATTGAGGACATTCCTCCTGCGGGCAGCGAGCCGGCGCCGGACGTCCCGACCCTTTCCGTTCTCCCGCCTGAGCTGCAAAAGGAAATGGACGTTGCCATCGGCCGCAGCAATACCGCACACAAGGATTTTCTGGCAGATCTGCCAGCAGTCGAAGAAGCGGTTGCGGCAAGCCGCGACGCAGCCCCCTCCAGCGAATCATGGGTGGTGGCCCAGATGAAGCTGGCGGCGCTGGAAACCCGGCGCGGTCCTTCGGTATCGGCTCTTGCCGATCTGGATGCCCTGTACATGAAACGGCTGGATAGCGAATTTGCGGACAGTCAGCCTGGCGGCGCGGCCTTGATCGACCGGTCCCGCAACCAGGTGATTATCCAGGTGGACATGCAGCAGAAGAAAATTGACGAACTGAAAGCCGCGCTTCGCTGATCAGCGATCAGCTGTTTGCGGCCTCCACGGCAGCCTTGTGGGCCTTGGCATTCTCGACATAGTGCGCCACGCCCAGACGCATCCCGGCGATCGCCGGTTCCGGCAGGTCGCGCATATATTTGGCCGGTGAGCCGGCCCAGAGCTGCCCGGTCGGGACTCGCTTGTTCGGCGTCAGGGTCGCGCCAGCGGCGAGCATCGCGTCGCCTTCGATCACGCACCCGTCCATGACAGTGGTCGACAGGCCAACAAAAGCCCGGTCTTCCAGTGTCGCCCCATGAAGCATGACCATGTGCCCGACGAGCACATCATCGCCGATGATCGTTGGATGGCCATTGGGCGTTACCGGAGTGGCGCTATCGCAATGAATGGTCGTGCCGTCCTGAATATTGCTGCGCGCACCGATCCGGATAAAGTTCACATCCGCGCGGATCACGCAATTATACCAGACGCTCGATTCTGGCCCGATTTCGACATCGCCGATAATCTTGCAGCCGGGAGCGATGAAGGCGCTCTCATGAATTTTCGGGGTCTTGCCGTTAAATGGCAGGATGAGGGGATCGGTCATCTTGTTCTCTCATATCTATAAGTCACATGTCGCAGCAGATTGCTGTCCGGGTCAACCTTGGGATGATCAAAATCCAGACGCGGCAGATATGTCAGGCCGAGCTTGTCCATGACAGCTCGGCTCTTCCTGTTGTTGACGCTGGTGATTGACCAGACGGTCTCGTCCGGAAAACGGCTCAGTGCCCAGTCCATTGCCGTGTTCGCCGCCTCGGTCGCATAGCCATGCCCCCAATATTGGGAGGCCAGTGTCCAGCCAATTTCGAGTTTTCCGGCAACCGGCGTGTTTTCGCCGCCGCGTATCAGACCGCACCAGCCGATCAACCTCTCGTCCTTGCGGTGTTCGACCGCCCAGAAGCAATGTCCCAGTTCGGACTGGAGCTTCTGCATCCGCTGAATGAGAGCCGCCACTTCCTCACGCGATTGTA
>JBCBZY010000270.1:0-4002 GCA_039815115.1 Pseudomonadota bacterium
AGCCACTTTGATGCGCTTTCCGGCAAGCGCCTTTACCCGCGGTGTAAAAACCGGTTTGGAGACAACATAGCCGTTCTTGTCCTTGCGGGTTGTCTCGCCCGTGGCTTCAAGTGTCTTCCACGATACGCCACCTTTTGGTGTCTTGGCCGGTTTCCAGATGTCCTTGATGCCTGCCTTGCCGCCATCTTGCATCGCAGCGTTTAGGGTGGTTCCTGCCATCGGAGTCATGCACAGACAGGCTGCCAGACCGATCTTGATCATATTTCCCGTTTTTTTCATGTTCAGGTCCTTGTAAAAGCTGATTGCGTTAAAACTGACTGACCAAAACTAGCTGGCCAAAACTAGCTGGCGCGCGACAGGATCGCCGCCGGATCGACGCGCATCACGCGCAGTGCCGGAATAATCGCAGCCACGATGCCAATGATCAATACCGCCATTATGATTAATCCTTCCTGAGGAACCGGCTGCCAGGCAGCCAGGCCAAGATCGCGCATGGTGGCAAAACTGTTTTTCGCTGCCGTCAACAGGCCATGGGCCAAAATCCATCCTAGCGCAGCACCAGCGGCTGCGGTCACAAGGCCTTCGAGAAGGATGGTGCCGAACAGCTGCGGGCGGGTAGCGCCCATCACGCGGAGCAGCGCAAGGTCGCCCTCGCGGCTGCGCGCCATGGAGAAGAGGGCAACAAAAATGGCCAGTCCACCAACGGCCGCGAGTAACCAGGCGAAGATCCGTGCGCCTTCCAGACTGACGCCCAGTAAACTGAGCAGTCTCGCCGTTTCCACTGCGGGTACCGCAGCCTGCATTTCGGTTTGCCGGTTGATCATCGCCGGAATGCGAATGGCGCCGGACGCGTTGCGGTAGGAAACAAGCAGTGCCGTCAATTCGGGTTCGAGCTCGCCGCGAACATTCTGAAGCTGGGCGGTTTCCCGAGATTCCCCATCGCCCTCATCATGGGCTTCGCCCTCATGGTCATGACCCTCATGGTTGTCTCCCTCGTGATCATGGCCCTCATGTTCATCCGGTTTCTCCCCATGATCATGACCTTCATGTTCATCATCATGCCCGTCTTCATGGCCTTCGTGGCCATCCTCACCATGGTCATGATCATGCGCGATCCCGTGGACATCCCAGACGGTTTCAACCGATGTCAGGATCAGGCGATCTATGACCGTGCCGGTGGGAGACAGGATTCCGACGGTTTCAAATGGTGCATGGTCGTGCCCGGTATCCGCGCTGTCATCTTCGGTCAGGCCATGACTGCCGACAAATTGCTGGCCCAGATCCGCGCCCGTTTCGGCGGCGACACTGGCGCCCATGACAGCCTGCAACGGTGCTTCGAACATCGCGCCTTGCGCCAGCTCGGCCTGATGCAGGTCCAGAAAAGTCGCGTCTGTCCCGACGATCCGGTAACCTTCGAAATTGTCCCCCAGCGCCAGCGGAATGACACGCCCGGTCGCCGGATCACCGCGCAACAATTCCAGGCTGCTCAAGGGAATATTGCCGGTGGGCTGGTCAATATGGAAGACGCTCGACAGGATCAGCTGCAGCGGCGATCCCTTCGCGCCTACGACGAGATCAACACCTTCCGCATCCTTTTCGAAGCGCTGTTCAGATTGCGAACCAAATTGCAACAGAAGCACCAGCATCGCCACCGATATGGCGAGCAGCAAGATATTGAGTGTCGTCGTCAGCGGCCGATCCCGCAAATAGGCGATGGCCAGCGTCAACATGGCTGCAATTCACCTTGATTGAGAGCATAGCTTTTGGGGAAAAAGCGGGTCAGCCTGTCGTCATGAGTGGCGATCAGCAAGCCGGCACCAACCGTCTTTGCCATTTCGATCAGCAGTTCCGCCACGCGCTGTGTGTTGTCGCTATCAAGGGCTGAGGTTGGCTCATCGGCGATCAGCAATTTTGGTGATACAACAACGGCCCGGGCAATGGCTGCCCGCTGTGCTTCGCCCTGGCTGAGCTGGAATGGCCGCGCACTTGCACGATGCGCAATGCCGAGACTGTCCAGACATTGATCAATCAGGTGCGGGTCTACACGGCCCGTTTGCAGTTTTTGCGCCAGCTCCAGATTGGCGCGGAGCGACAAAGCCGACACCAGCCGCAATGTCTGAAAAACAATGCCGAGAGACGTGCGCCGCACTTCATCGCTTTTCGATGTTGAGTCCGGTGATGCAATCACCTGGTTGTCGATTTCAACGCTGCCTTCATCCGGCCGCTGCAACCCGCAAATGATATTGAGAAGTGTCGATTTGCCGGATCCGGAAGGACCAAGCAGCAAAGCCTGTTCTCCGTCATCAAGGGAAAAGGATACGCCGTTCAGAACAGGGTCTGCACCGTATGATTTTCCGATTGCGTTAACCTGTAGCTGCATGGGGGGTGCGGATTCCGAAGGGCTTTACAAAAAATGTCTCAGGAAAGACTGAACTCCGACCGATCTAGAAATCGCGCGGATTATATTCTGCTGATTCCTGAGCCTCGTCCTCGGATTCATAGCGTTCGTTATCTTCAGCATATTCGTCTTGGCCGTCGGAAAGATCATCAATCTGACCGAACGAGTCATCTGCCACTCCGGTTTTCATGGCGAGGAACGGATTGAAGCGATGAGAGCCGCCGAACATGCCGTCCATGGCACAGGCCAATGCCGGCTGAGACATTGTCAGCATCGCAAGAAGAACAACAAGTTTACGCATAATCTGCTCCTTGAACAAAATGATATAACAAATCCTGCGAGGAGTCCAGCGATGACAGCGCATGAACCATGCTTGTGAAATCATGCATGGGCGAGGCTTTTGACCGGAAGCCGCCTTGACTCTCGCGGGCTTTTGGTTTTTGGAGTATGATATAACATCACACGATGATATTTGCGGGAGTCCAACGTCAAAATGCCGGTCATGACATCAGAGCCTTATGTGATTTCGGACAGCATCCTATCCCTGCATGAAATTTCGGCCAGCGATTGCTCCCTGGCGGTTTGGCAACGAGAATTGCCTCTGGAAGCTACGGATCTGTTGCGAGGCGATCCGGAAGATCTGCGCGTTACGGTTCCGTCCCATGATCCAGAGGCTCCGCTTCGCGGCGCACTCGACAAATGTGGTTTTCCCGAGGGTGACACGCGGCAGGAACTGGTGGAAGACATGCTGACCCTTTGTCACCTGTTCCGCGATCTAAACGCCTGTCCGTCAATAGAAATCCGGTTGGAAGTCGTCTCTGGCGATTCCTGCTGGAAATTTCACTGTGACTATGTCGAGATGCGCCTGATCACCACCTATCATGGCCGGGGAACCCAGTGGCTCGATCAACGGAATGCCGACCGGGTGACAGATGGTCTGGAGCCTGAGGTGATCAACGAACTTCGCACCGGTGATGTCGGCCTGTTCAAGGGACGTCTTGGAAATGGCCCTCCAGCGATCCATCGTTCGCCACCGATCGAAGGAACCGGTGAAAAGAGACTGCTGCTGGTCCTCAATCCCGTAAACGGCTAACCGCCCATACCCCGGCACATCCTGCGCCTGCATCACCATCCATAAGTCATTGAAATAATGGTGAGCCCTGCTGGGTTCGAACCAGCGACCTACTGATTAAAAGTCAGTTGCTCTACCGACTGAGCTAAGGGCCCACATACCGTCATGTGCTGCGGAAGCGTTTCCCTAGTGGGGCTTGGGCCTGTGGTCAAGCGGCTTTGCGGGATTTTTGTGCGGTTGCGTCATCGTCCGCGGAAGCGACCGAGGCGGTGTCGCAAATGGGTCACGCGCAAGCCGCTGACCGGGTCCCGCCACCGGGGTGCAATTTCCTCTGCCGGGCCGAGGACGAAGGACCGCTCGCGCATGAGGGGATGGGGGATGGTGAGGGCGGGGACGTCACTCGACCACGTGCCGCCGTCCCACAGGATAATGTCGAGATCCAGCACGCGGCGCGACCAGTCCTGTCCTCGGCGAGCACCAAATGCGGCTTCGGTGGCTTTGAGAAGTTCGAGCAGTTCCGGCGGGTTAAGAT
>JBCBZY010000331.1:0-3077 GCA_039815115.1 Pseudomonadota bacterium
CAGATCAGCCGTCGACTGCGCGAGAATCGCGCCGGCCATATCCAGCATCGCCTTTTGCGCCGCCGTTTTCGATCCGCGAATGTCCGTGATGCTGACCAGCGTGTCACCAAAGGCCGCTTTAGCCGCTGCGTCATAGAGGCAGATACGGCCATCCTCCGGCATGACCCACCACCATGGTTCGCCGACCTGAAACTGGATCGCTGCACCAGCATCGCGGGCAATGGCCGTGAAAGCTCTGGCAACGGCCTGCAAATAACGCATCGCTGGCCGCCGTGCGGGAGAGAGCAAGGTTGAAGGCGGCACCCAGCCAGTAAGCGCCGGATCTCCATTTTCTGCGCGCTGTTTCCAATTGTTCCAGCAATGGGCGTCGAACAGCTCGTAGGATAGCGAGAATATGACTGTGAAATCCATCGCCTCCGCTCGCGTGACGAAATCGCGGTGCCATGCGGTGCAAGGCTGATTGATCGCCGCAAATTCCTCTCCGGGTTGCGGTAGTGACAGGCTGACATAGAGGCCGCTGCCATTGGTTTCGAGCCGGAAATAGTGACTCATCCCGACATAATGATTGATCGTGCCGCGATAGCCGAGCGCGCGGATCGACCGCAGCAGGCGTTCCGGCGTCTGGTTGAAACTATCGTCATAGCCGGTGGCCATGGACAAACCGTTTTCCGGCATCATGATATCGCCAATTTCCAGAACCGCGCCGCCGCCATCGGCATTGATCTTGCTCATCTCGACCCAACCGATCTGGGGTGTGTCATAGCGCGTGCCCTCGCCATCATAATCCGGCGGGATGATTGAAATAAACATCCGGTCGATATCCTGCGGATGAACCGGATCCGCCTCTCCAGGCAGCAGGAAACCGCCATCCAGACTGGAAAATTCCAGATTGATGGTCGCGTCGGTCGGCGTGCCGCTGGCATAATTCCACAGCCGGACAAACCAGGATTTTGGATTGCCCGCCGCATCCCGGCCCTCAATCGTCAGGGTCGGCCCGTTTACCTGATCCAGCGGCATGATCCCTGAAGAGCGCCAGTGAAATTGCAGGCTGAGCCGTGCATAATCACGGTTTGTCTCATAAGCGAGCAGCGGATGATCGAGCGTGTCTTCACTGTCCCAGATCAGCCCCGCCAGATCATCCGAATTGTAGAAAACCGCATCCACTCTCAGCGCATCCGGCGCGGTCGTAACCACCGATGCCATCATCGGGCGCGGAAAGTTGACGGTCCAGAAGCGCGGGTCAAAGCGTTGAATAAAATTTGTTTGCTGCGCCTTGCGCTCTTTTGCCAGCCAGAAGCCCATGGGTTCAGCCCTCCCGATAGGCCAGTGCGCTGCGCACCGCGCGGGCCACTTGCCGGCTGGATCGCCGCATCTGGTCGGGGGCGCTGCTCTGACCATTGTCCGAGATATTGATGGTCAAACGGACATTTGGTGCAGCGGCGGTCGCGCTATTGGGTTCAATCCGTCCCGCTGCGGTCGGCACGAACAGTTCGGGTCCCTGTTCGCCAACCATATAGGCACGGCCGCCGGTAACAGGACCACCGGTTGCTCGCCCGGGTGCACCCAATGCAGCGCCCAATATGGAGGTCCCCAGACCAAGCAAGCCCTTGCCGCCACCGAGCAAGCTGCCGATACCGCTGTTGACTGCCGCATTGGCAATATCCGCCATGACCGACAGCGCGACACCTTTAAGATCCTGAAAATCCAGCGAGCCGCGCCGGATTGCTCGGCTTAGACTGGTTTCCAGCGCTGAACCGGCACGCTCCATGCCGCTTGCCAGCGGCCCATCCAGCTGAGATTTCATGTCCGCGACATCTTTGGCAAATCCGTTGGTATCGGCCCGGACGGCAATGACCAGACGTTCAATTTCTTCATCCATGATCGAGGGTTTCTTTCAGTTTTTGGAGTTGGGTTTTGTCCAGCGGTTGTGTGCTTGCCGATGCTGATGAAGCTGGCGATAGTGCGACGAGGATCGCGGCAAGTTCAGCGGGCGTTGCGGTCCAGAACTGGTCGGGCGTCCAACCAAGCGTTGCTGGGATCAGTCCAGCGAGGCGGGCGGCTGAAGCCCTCAGATCATCTGACATCTGGCCGTCAACGTCCCGACAATATCTGTTTCAGCAGAATCTTGAGCGTGGGGGTAACGCCGGTGAGACCCAGCGTCATGATCTCTTCGCCAAATTGATCCCGCGTCAGCTCAGCTGGCCGATCCCGGATCACATGCCAGAAAAGCCCCGCCACTTCCGATAGCATCAATCGCCCGTTTGCGGCCCGTTCGACCAGATCAAATAGCGAGCCCAGCTCTTCTTCGGCTGCCACCAATGCTGCAAAACTGGGGCGCAAAATGAGCCGCCAATCGCCGACCAACAGCTCCGCCTCGCCGCGTAGGGTATTCGCGCGCTCAGGCATGAGAGACCACGCCGGAACTTTCGAGGCTCAGCGTATAACTGCGCTC
This sequence comes from Pseudomonadota bacterium, assembly GCA_039815115.1. Lineage (GTDB taxonomy): Bacteria > Pseudomonadota > Alphaproteobacteria > Sphingomonadales > Sphingomonadaceae > Parasphingorhabdus. The sequence goes on from JBCBZY010000331.1 coordinate 2,453, forward strand.
ACCATTATAATCGCCGCTATAGTCGAGCCGCGTGACCAGAAAATCGCCGCGCATCCGATCGCCACTTTCAAAGCTGAGTTCATAAGCATCGATCAGTCCGGCCAGCGCATGGTTCTTGATCCGCATTTCGGCGTCGGAACCTGTGAACACCCCGGCCCCTGATACCGAAACAGAGCGTATCCCCGCGCCGGACAAAAGCTCTCGCCAGCCGCCGCTATCCTTGTTGGTAATCACCACGGGTTCGCCGTTCACCGAAAGCTGTGTCGTGCGAAGTCCAGCAATGGTCGAATAGGTTACCGGGTCCTGCCCGTCACCGATTTTAAGAAGAAAGGCGCTGCCTTTTTCTGCTGGCATAGTTGGTTCCTTTTTAGGGTTGATGGTAATTTTTGTTGGACTTTGGGAGCTGGGTGGGAGGAGTCTTTATTTGACCTCAGGCGCCGGGCGCGGGCATCCGCCCGCTTGGCTCTCCTCGCATAAGCTCGGGCGCGCGGTCGCGCTTGCCTCCGCTGCGCGTCGGATCAGCGCGACCTTCTATGCAGCATTAAAGAGCATCGTCCGAGCGTAGCGAGGCAAGGCCGACCGGCCGCCGCGCCTTATGGCGCGTAGCCAAGGGCACGGATGTGCC
>JBCBZY010000169.1:0-6121 GCA_039815115.1 Pseudomonadota bacterium
ATAGTAGCGGTAACGAGGCTTTGTCCGGTTTACAAACAGATTGACAACAGCACGTTAACGAAAAATTTACCGATTCCCGATTCTGATCCCCGTTATCCACATCATGTGGATCATTTTTCCAAAACTTGATGGCTTGTGGATGAAATGACTCATGTCGGGCATGAAATACAGACATGCAAATATCCCCGCATTCATCCCTTGCTTTATCCCCGGTGAAATCACAGGGTTGACGTCATGAACCGACTGCATCTGCATATGTTGTCTGACTCTACCGGGGAGACGCTGGAGAATATCGCGAAAGCGGCGCTGGCGCAATTTGACGGGGTCGAGATCATCAAGCATTTCTGGCCGATGGTGCGCTCGGAAGTGCATTTGAACCGGATATTGGCGGAAGTGGCTGAAAATCCGGGACTGGTCATCTTTACGCTTGTCAATCGGGATATCCGAACGCGGCTGGAACGGGGATGTCGGCATCTCGGACTGCCGGTCGTGCCGGCTCTGGACGCCGTGACCGATGCCCTGTCCAATATGCTCGGTCAGGAGGCGAAAGCCCGTCCGGGGCGACAGCATATTCTGGACGCTGCCTATTTTGCGCGGGTGGAAGCGATCCAGTTCACCATTGCCCATGATGACGGCATCGGCTGGGAGAACTGGGAAGAGGCGGATATCGTCCTCGCTGGTGTGTCGCGCACATCGAAGACGCCGACCTCGATCTATCTCGCCAACCGGGGCTACAAGACGGCGAATATACCCATTGTGCCGGAATCCCCGCCGCCGGACGCGCTCTATCATCTGAAAAATCCGCTGGTTGTCGGGCTGATCACTGGCGCAAGCCGGCTCGTTCAGGTCCGGCGCAACCGGTTACTGTCTCTCAACCAGGCACCCGAAACCGATTATGTCGACGAAGAGAAGGTCAAGGAGGAAACCCAATATGCCCGGCGGATGTTTGCCGACAATGGCTGGCCGGTGATTGACGTGACGCGCCGGTCGATCGAGGAATCGGCGGCGGCGATCATAAATTTCTATAACGAGCGGCATATGGACAGCCAGGTTGACAGCGCGGACAAATCGTCATGACCGAGCCACTGCTGGTTCTGGCCTCGCGCAGCCAGGCGCGGAGAGCGATGCTGGAAGCCGCGGGGGTAGCGTTTGAGGCACTGTCTCCCAATGTCGATGAGGAAACACTGAAAGAAGGCCTCAAGGCAGAAGGTATCACCGCCAGAAATCTCGCCGATGCGTTGGCCGAGGCCAAGGCTGTGCGCCTGTCTTCCCGGACGGGCGGGACATGGGTTCTGGGAGCCGATCAGGTTTTGGCACTTGATGACGGAACCATGTTGGACAAACCGGTTGATGCAGCAGACGCAAAGGGGCATCTGCACCTGATGTCCGGGAGGAAACACAAATTGTTCAGTGCGGCTGTGATTGCCGAGCAAGGCAAGCCGATATGGCGACATGTGGATATTGCCACCCTGTCGGTTCGTGAGCTGTCGGACGGGTTTATTGACGATTATGTAGAAAGCGAATGGGAGCAGATCCGTCATTGTGTGGGTTGCTACGAGATTGAGGGCAAGGGCGCGCAGCTGTTTTCCGCGATTACCGGGAGTCAGTTCACGATCATGGGTTTGCCACTGCTGCATTTGCTGGACTTTTTACGCATACGGAGCGTCATGCCGTCATGAGTGAAACCCAACCCTATGCAGAGGTTATTGGCGATCCGATCGCTCAAAGTAAATCACCGATCATTCACAAATTCTGGCTGGAAAAACTCGGAATATCGGCAGATTACCGGGCGTGCCACGTGAAACCAGACGAGCTGGCGGACTATCTGGCTGATCGCCAAAAGGATGATTTCTGGCAAGGATGTAACGTCACGATTCCGCACAAACTTGCAGTGATGGAGCATGTTGATGGCCCTGGCGGTGTGAAAGAAAGCATCGGCGCCATGAACACAATTTCCCGAAATCCTGACGGCGATTTGTTTGGAACGAATACGGATGCCGGCGGGTTTTTTGCGCCGATTGCGGATATGCCGCTGGACGGTGAAGATGTCGTGGTCATCGGAGCTGGAGGGGCGGCGCGCGCGGTGCTGTTTGCGCTTGCGAGGGCCAATGCCGGGTCCGTGACAATCGTGAACCGAAACGTGCTTAAAGCCTCGGCTCTGCTCATGCATTTCGGTTTGAAAGGCCGAGCGATTGGCCATGGCGAGCCACTGCCTCCAGCCGCCTTGCTGGTTAATTCCAGCTCCCTTGGCATGGTGGGACAGGATCCGCTCGAGGTGGATTTGTCCTCCCTCCCTGAACATGCATTGGTCTACGACCTGGTCTATGCGCCTCTGGAAACCGAGTTGCTCAAGGCGGCAAGAGCTCAAGGGCTCGAGACAATGGACGGCATGTCGATGCTGATCGGCCAGGCAGCGCTGGCGTTTGAGATTTTCTTTGATGCGGTTCCACCGCTCGAACATGACGAGGAACTGCGTGAGTTGTTGCTATCGTGACCGAAGCTGAACAAAAACGGCCGTTGATTATCGGACTGACCGGTTCGATCGGAATGGGCAAATCCACTGTGGCGGACATGTTTGCTGACGAAGGTGTTCCGGTTTTCGATGCGGATGCAGCGGTGCATGTCCTGCAAGGTCCCGGTGGCGCGCTGGTCGACGACATTGAATCCCTGTTCCCCGACACGACCGGACCAGAAGGAGTCGACCGTCAGAAACTGGGCGCCGCGGTGCTCGGAGATCGGGAGGCGCTGACCCGTCTGGAACAGGTCATCCACCCGGCTGTGGGCAAGATGCGGCTGGATTTTCTGGCGGAAAATGCCGAGGCGGCGATGATCCTTTTTGACATCCCGCTGCTGTTTGAAAAAACCGGTGCGGACGGAGTCGATCATATCGTTGTGGTTTCTGCTTCCGAACAGGATCAGGAAGAGCGGGTGCTTGCTCGTCCGAACATGAGTCGGGAGAAGTTTGAAAAGATCAAATCCTTGCAAATGCCGGATGCAGAAAAGCGCAAACGGGCAGATTCGGTGATCACTACCTCCGTGACACTAGCGGAAACGAGGCAACAGGTGCAAAATTGTGTGCAAAAACTGAAAGCAAGCCTTGCCTAAAGTCACGTTCCGTCCGATATTGAACTTATGCGCGAAATAATATTCGACACGGAAACTACCGGTTTTGATCCCCAAACAGGCGACCGGATGGTAGAAATCGGCTGTGTGGAAATGATTGACCGGATTGAAACCGGCGAGACCTTTCACTGCTATTATAATCCCGAACGCCCGATGCCGAAATCCGCCGAAGAAATTCACGGGCTGAGCGATGTTTTTCTGTCTGACAAGAAACTGTTTGCAGACGGGGCCGATGAACTTCTGGAATTTCTGGGTGAGGCGAATCTGGTCGCGCATAATGCCCAGTTCGACTTCAATTTTCTTAATGCCGAGCTGGAGCGATGCGGTCGCAAGGCGATTTCGCAATTCCGGATGATCGATACGCTGGCCATTGCCAAAGTGAAGCACCCTGGGGCGAAATTGTCTCTTGATGCCTTGTGCAGCCGCTACGGCATTGACCGCAGCCACCGTGTCAAACATGGGGCATTGCTGGATGCCGAGCTGCTCACTCAGCTTTATATCGAGCTCACCGGCGGCCGACAGATCGGACTCAGTCTCGCGGAAGACAAGCCGGAAAAAAATGCAGTCGCTGACCCTGTGGCCCGTAAAATGCGCCAGGAAAACCGCGAGTTCATTACTCCTCGCCCTCACAGCGCAACAGACGAAGAACTGGAACGCCATGCCGCGTTTCTGAAAGATATCAAGGACCCGCTCTGGGCCCGAATTTGAGAATCCTGCCGGGGTGACTGGATGGGATCGACTAGACGGAGAATGAATATGGAAGTGCGTGTTTCAGGACATCAGGTGGATACAGGTGACGCCTTGCAGACCCATGTCGAAGACAGAATGAACGCGATTGCTGAAAAATATTTTCCCAAGGCGATTTCTGCGCATGCGACTTTCAGCAAGGCCCCGCACGGTCATTTTCAATGCGACATCGTGTCCCAGATCATGAAAGGACTGATGCTCAAATCCGAAGCAAAGGCCGTTGACGCGCATCAGGCCTTTGAGCAAGCGGCTGACAAGATCGAGAAGCAGCTGCGGCGTTATATGCGCCGGTTGAATGATCACCACGTGCAGGCGCAATACGCAGCAAAGCAGGATGAGGCGGCCTATCGCGTGTTCGAGGTGGGCGAAGAAAACGAGCCGGAAGACGTTTCTGATGCTCCTCCAATTGTCGCCGAGACCAGCACTGATATTCCCGAAGCCAGTGTGTCTAATGCAGTGATGATGATGGATTTGCGCAATACCAGTGCACTTCTTTTCAAAAATGCTGGCACTGGCGCCCATAATATGGTTTATCGCCGGTCCGACGGCACGATCGGCTGGGTCGAACCCCACGGATAAATGGGATCAGTGCCGGATTTCCGGGCTTTTTGGCGGTCCGGAAGCGAAAATGTGTAGTTTTGATCTGGCGGGAATCGCAGCGACCCCCATCGCTGTCCCCTTCTCCCGCGTTGAAGGAAATCTGATGAGTTTGTCTACTGTTCGACTGGAGTCTCAGGCTGTTACCCTCAGTCCGGTCGTTTCTTCCACGGATGCGGTGTTTCGCCAGCTTGCGGAAATGGCGTCTGATTCCTACGAACTGGATCCGGAGTTTGTTCTGGACGGTCTGACGCAACGGGAATCTCTGGGTTCAACCGGATTCGGGCATGGCGTGGCCATTCCGCATGCCAAAATCTCCGGACTCGAGCAATGTGTCGGTCTTTTCATGCGGCTGGAAAGGCCGCTGGCTTTTGCAGCACATGACGGACAGCCTGTGGATCTGGTCTTCGGGTTGCTTTCTCCGCTCCAGGGCGGGGCCGACCATCTCAAGGCACTGGCGGAGATTTCCCGTTTTCTCCGGGATGCGGAAACCGTTACCAAGTTGCGCGGGGCTGACAACGCAGATGCGCTTTACGTGCTGCTGACCGGACTGCGCGAGCAACAGGCAGCATAAAGGCATGGCGAAAAGCCCCGCAACTTCTTCCGACGGTCCGGACAGCAATAACGGACCGAAAGAACATTTTCGGGCACTGGAACGGCTTTACAAGGAAGCGCCGATCAATCAGATATTCGCCTCCGATCTCGCCATTGTCGAGCGCGGATCCGCGCGCATCACGTTTGAAATAGACGAACGCTACTATCATGCCGCTGGCGCCGCCCATGGCACCAGCTATTTCAAAATGCTGGATGACGCCGCATTTTATGCGGCCAACAGCCTGGTGTCCGACCGCTTTCTGCTGACAACCGCTTTCAATCTGCTGTTCACGCGACCCGTCAAAGCCGGTCTGATTACCGCCGAGGGGCGCTGGGTGAGCGGGAAACGCCGGGTTTTTGTCGCCGATTCCCGGCTCATCGATGCCGAAGGTGAGGAGATTGCCCGTGGCACCGGAACCTTCATGCGGTCCCATATCCCACTCGCCAGCCTGCCCGGTTATCAGACGGACTCATGATCGAGCCGCGGCTTTCTGCCGAAATGACGGTTCAGTCGCTGATTCGCAAAATCGGCCAGGAAGGCGGCTTCGGAACGGTGATTCAACGCGGCGACAGGATCTCCGGCGCAATATTGATTCTATGTGTCGAAAATGGCGCAAACCTTAAGGTTCTGGAGAAAATGCCGACTCTGGACGGCCCCTCCCAATGGCAACAGATTTGGCCGCAAGATACTGAAAAAAAGGAAGAAATAGAGGATTATTTGGCGCGCAGAAAGCGCTATGATCCAGACTTGTGGTTAATTGAACTGGACATCCCGGAAGCCGAACGGCTGGTCGCTGAAATGACGTTCGGGGGTTGACTTTGGAAAAAATCGAAGCCAGAATCATAAACTTTATGGTAAGGATAACTATCTTAGACTAAGCAGTCATAGATATAGCCATTCTAATCGAAAATCTCGGTCAAAAAATCCGGAAAATTGTGTTAAAAATTTTTCAAAAATTCGGCCTTATAGTGCTGTCAGCGCGGACCTCGCTGACGCTAGGAGGGTGAAGATGAGTCTTTTTAAGGCTAGGAGGAGGAATGTGATGCGTTTGTCTTGTAG
>JBCBZY010000035.1:0-13549 GCA_039815115.1 Pseudomonadota bacterium
ACATGATCATTCCAGGTTTCCTGCATGGTGCTTATCCTTTATCTCCTTTGTGTCGTCTTGAACGCACCGTTGTCATCCTGAACTTGATCCGGGACCCATTTATCCGATCACCGCAACCTGTGAATGAGGCAGGATGGGTGCTGAAACAAGTTCAGCATGACGCAAAGGAAGAATGCAGCCCCCTACTCCGCTGGCTCGGCTTTCTCTTCCACCTCATCCGCCGGCAGATAAAGCCGCTCGCCTTTCTCCTTATATTTCTCCGCCATCTCGCGCATGCCTTCTTCGGCGGCCGCTTTGCTGGCAGCGGCCGTGTCGGCACCGAGTTTCTCACTCGCGATAAAGCCTTCTGCGCTCTGGTTCTGTTTGCCGGCGAAATCGCGCACTTCCTGGCTGATCTTCATGCTGCAGAATTTCGGTCCGCACATCGAGCAGAAATGCGCGGTCTTGGCGCCTTCCGCGGGGAGCGTCTGGTCGTGAAATTCCTCCGCCGTGTCGGGATCGAGCGACAGGTTGAACTGGTCCCGCCAGCGGAACTCGAACCGCGCCTTGCTGAGCGCATCATCGCGAACCTGCGCCGCCGGGTGGCCTTTCGCCAGATCGGCGGCATGAGCGGCCAGCTTGTAGGTGACCACGCCGACCTTCACATCGTCGCGGTCGGGCAGACCGAGATGCTCCTTGGGCGTGACATAGCAAAGCATCGCCGTGCCGTACCAGCCGATCTGCGCCGCGCCGATACCGCTGGTGATATGGTCATAGCCGGGCGCGATGTCAGTGGTGAGAGGCCCAAGCGTATAGAACGGCGCCTCGCCGCAGACTTCGAGCTGCTTGGTCATATTCTCCCTGATCTTGTGCATCGGGACATGGCCCGGGCCTTCGATCATCACCTGCACATCTTCCTTCCACGCGCGGTGAGTCAGCTCGCCCAGCGTGTAGAGCTCGGAGAATTGCGCCTCGTCATTGGCATCCGCAATCGAGCCGGGACGCAGGCCATCGCCGAGGCTGTAGGCGATGTCATAGGCCTTCATGATCTCGGTGATGTCGTCAAAATGCTCGTAGAGGAAGCTTTCCTTGTGATGCGCGAGACACCATTTTGCCATGATCGAGCCGCCCCGGGACACGATCCCGGTAACGCGTTTCGCCGCCATTGGCACATAGGGCAGCCGAACGCCGGCATGGATGGTGAAATAGTCCACACCCTGCTCCGCCTGTTCGATCAGCGTGTCGCGGAAAATCTCCCAGGTCAGATCTTCGGCAACACCGCCGACTTTCTCCAGCGCTTGGTAGATCGGCACGGTGCCAATCGGCACGGGTGAGTTACGGATGATCCATTCGCGCGTATCGTGAATATTACGGCCGGTGGACAGGTCCATCACCGTGTCCGCACCCCAGCGGATCGACCAGACCATCTTGTCGACTTCATTGGCGACGTCAGATGCCACCGCCGAGTTTCCGATATTCGCATTGATCTTGACCAGGAAGTTTCGCCCAATCGCCATCGGCTCGGTTTCGGGGTGATTGATGTTGGACGGAATGATCGCCCTGCCCCGCGCCACTTCGTTACGAACAAATTCCGGCGTGACATAATCGGGAATCGACGCGCCAAAACTTTCGCCGTCACGGACATATTCCTTCAATCGCTCACGACCGAGATTTTCGCGCTCGGCGACATATTCCATTTCCGGGGTGATGATCCCCTGCCGCGCATAATGCATCTGGCTGACATTCTTTCCCGGCCTGGCGCGCAGCACCTTGCGGCGGACATTGGGGAACGGATCGACACCACCACTGCGGTCGGGACCCAGCTGACCATTATCTTCGGGCTTCACTTCGCGCTGAGTGACTTCCTCGACATCGTCACGGCCGCGGATCCATGGGCTGCGCAGTTCATTGAGACCGGTCGAGATATCGATCAATGCCTCGGGATCGGTATAAGGTCCGGACGTGTCATAGACTCGCACCGGATCCTCGCCGCCCTCGAGCTGGATCTCGCGCATCGCCACGCGAATACCGCTGCCGCTATGCGCTGCGACATGCACTTTTTTCGAGCCGCGGATCGGGCCGGTGGTGACGCCAATTTCGGTTTTTGCGGGGAGATCAGCCATGAGTGTTTTCCTTATGTTGAAACTTGCAGCCGCCACAGGGCGACGAAAATGATAATGATGCCGAGGATGAGAGAGGCTATTGCCCAGATACGCAGCCCGCTGCCCATCATCTTGCCGGCGAAACCGAGAAACCAGTCGCCAAAAGCGAAGATCAGCAGGCCTTCGAGGAATATCCAGACGCCGAGCACCGTGATCAGGATCGAGAGCCAGTCAGCGGGGTTAAACGGATTGACCAGAAAGATTGTCGCACCGAGGACCAGCGTGATCATGCCGGTGAGAAATTGCAGCGCGCGGCTGCGCTTCACGTCGGACAGCATATCGGCCCAGAAGCCGGGCTGACGCAATTCGCCCAGACCTGCGGCAAAAGCATAGAGACCAAAGAAAAAAGTGATCCAGGCAGTGATATTGTCGGCATTGGCCATCACGTCTCTCCTCTTGCAAGGAAGAAAGCGCTGGCCGGAATGGTTCCACAGGGAATATTCAAACTGCCGCTCCCTCCCTCCGCCGATATTAATCGGATCAGGTTCAACGGGTCGCGGGTCATTCCGCTCTCAATTCCTGCGCGAACAGGAACTCCCCGGGGATGGATTGCATCGTAGGGATTTCCCCTGCCCTTGTCATGAAGAATCTGTCGCCACCGACCGATAGAGAGCGGCAATTGACCCGTGTCACTCCTTCCACAGTTAAGTGTTATGGTCTGGTCAAACCTTGTGCTAGCCTTGCACAAAAATCGGCCACAGAGTCGCATATCGGAGCGGAAAATGACTGAAATGCCAAAGAAAAATCTCGATGTTGTCGTTGTGGGCGCAGGCTTTGCCGGCCTTTATCTGCTGCACAAATTCCGGGAAATGGGACTGACTGCACACGCCTTCGAGGCAGGTGATGATGTCGGCGGCACCTGGTACTGGAACCGCTATCCAGGGGCCCGCTGCGATATTGAGAGCATCGACTATTCGTTCAGCTTCGATCCCGAGCTGGAGCAGGAATGGCAGTGGACCGAAAAATACGCCACCCAGCCGGAAATCCTGCGCTATGTCCAACATGTGGCGGAACGCTATGACCTGCGGAAAGACATTACCTTCAGCACACGTGTCGAGAAAGCGGTCTGGGACGAAGACAATACGCTCTGGACGGTGACAACGGATCAGGGCGAATCCGCCACCGCCCGGTTTTTCATCATGGCAACCGGCTGTCTCTCCGAACCCAAGGATATCGATATTGACGGTGTGGAAGAATTCGCCGGAGAGATTTATCGCACCCATAGCTGGCCGCATGAGGGCGTGGATTTCACCGGCAAGACTGTCGGCGTCATCGGCACGGGATCATCCGGGATCCAGTCCATCCCTTTGATCGCCGAACAGGCCGACAGCACGACCGTGTTTCAGCGCACCGCCAATTATTCCATTCCCGCCGGAAACGGTCCGATCGCCCCGGAGAAGCTCGCGGTCACGGAAAACTATCAGGACTATCGCGCAGAAGCCCGCAAGACTCGCGTCGGGGTGCCGGGCAAGGAGGCGATGGATTTTGCGCTGACTGTGTCGGAAGAAGAACGGCAGCAGCGCTATGAGGAGCTTTGGGCCAAGGGTGCCATTCCGCATCTCGGTTCCGAGTTTGCCGACATCCTGCTCAGCGAGGATGCCAATGAAACACTGGCCGAATTTGTGCGCAGCAAAGTGCGCAGCAAAATCGAGGATCCTCAGGTGGCCGAGATCCTGACACCGACAGAGTTTCCGATCTGCACCAAGCGTGCTTGTCTCGACACCAATTATTATGAGACATTCAACAAGCCCAATGTGCATCTGGTCGACATCAAGAAAAATCCGATCCGGAAAATCACCGAGAACGGTATCGCGACGCAGGACACGGATTTCACTTTCGACGCCATTGTTTTTGCCACCGGATTTGATGCCATGACCGGCGCGCTGATGGCCGTCGATATTCGGGGCCGGGACGGTCAGAGCCTCCGACAAAAGTGGGAACATGGACCGCTCAATTATCTGGGGCTGACGGTCGAAGGCTTCCCCAATTTCTTCATGATCACCGGTCCGGGAAGCCCGTCCGTAATGACCAACATGGTCCTCTCGATCGAGCAGCATGTCGAATGGATTGCCAATTGCCTGACTTATATGGGCGAAAAAAGCCTGTCGGTCATTGAACCGACTGCGACGGCGGAGAATGGCTGGGTCGACTATGTCACCGCAACGGCCGACATGACGCTCTTTCCCAAGGCCAGGTCCTGGTACATGGGCGCCAATGTCCCTGGCAAGCCGCGTGTGTGCCTGCCCTATCTCGGCGGAGCAGCAGCCTATCGCCGCGCTTGTGATGATGTCGCGGCGGATGATTATCTCGGTTTCCGGTTTGATGGCGACAAGGGTTCGCTGTGCAATGACGGTCTCGTCCGGCGGCAGCAGCCCGATGTCGTGGCGCTGCTCGAAGCGCTGGCGGAAATGGAATTGCCACCGTTTGAAACCTTGTCCGCGGAAGAGGCCCGTGCGGTCTCCGTTGCGATGGATGCAGCCAATCCTCCGGGACCGCCCGTTGGAGAGGTGATTGACGGAAAATTCCCCGGCGCAGCAGGCGATCTCGATTACCATCTCTATCGCCCTGATTCAGACGGACCGCATCCGGTCACCCTCTATTTCCACGGCGGTGGCTGGGTGCTGGGCGATCATGCATCGGACGATGCCTTTTGCCGCGATCTCTGTAACAATTCGAACAGCATCATCATATCCGCCAACTATCGGCATGGCCCGGAAGAACGGTTCCCGGCGGCAGCGGATGACGGCTTTGCCGCCCTGCAATGGGTTGCGGACAATATTGAAGAGCTTGGCGGTATTCCGGGCGAACTCGCGGTCTGCGGATGGAGCGCCGGGGGCAATATCGCTGCCGTCATCAGTCAGCTGGCCCGCGATGCCGGCGGTCCCGCCATCAAGGGGCAGATTCTGATCACACCAGTGGTCGATGGCACGGATGACAGTCCATCAATGACCGAAAATGCCGAGGGCTTTATTTTGACCAAGGCGTTGATGGACTGGTTCTGGGATCAATATAGCGCGCCGTCTGAACGCAGCGACCCCAAGGCGTCACCTTTGCTTGCCGACAGTCTGTCCGGCTTGCCGCCCGCGTTCATTGTGACCGGGGAATTTGATCCTCTGCGCGATCAGGGCATGGCCTATGCCGAAGCACTTGCAGCAGCCGGAACACCGGCTCGCGGGATTGTCGCACCGGGGCAGATCCATACATCCTTCACCGCTGTCGGATCCATTCCAACGGCGAACGTCATCCGGGAACAGATTGCCGCCGAACTGCAGCAATGTTTCAAGGCTTTTGAACCCGCCTGACGACGGATAGACAAACCGATCAGTTATTCGAGACCGTCCCGGTTGCGGATGGCAATAATCTGTTCCCGCAATTCCGGCTCCCATTCTTCCTGCAACTGGCGCACCTTGGCGATCAGCGCTTCATTTTCCCAGGACGGGATTTCGAGGTCATAGACGTCGGCAAATTCAATCATCGACTTGCGGTCGGCATCGCGAAAAATCCCCACCATCTCGTCGGCCGTCTCGCGTGATATGCCAATGGCTTCGAAGGCCGAACGCCCCATGCGCAAAGAGCTGTCATAAGTTTCCCGGATAATGTCCCGGCACCCGACGGACCACAGCTCATAAACATGATCACGATCGCAGGCCCGCGCGATGACATGCAGATTCGGATAATGATGCACGGCATATTGCACCAGCTTCGTAATCTGTTCCTTGTCATCAATCGCGACGATCAGCAGCCTGGCCTCTTCAATGCCGGCAGAGCGCAGCAGATCGGGTCGGGTCGCATCACCGAAATAGGCATTGATCCCGAATTTCTGAAGACGTCCCAACTGGACCGAGCTGAAATCGATCACGGTCGACTTATATCCCGCACTGTCCAGGATACGGTCCACGATACCGCCCACCCGACCGCGACCGGCGATGATGATCGGGCTGATCTCGTCAATCTTGTCGGCTTCCCGGTGCTGCTCCCGATTGTAGCGCGGTGCGATCACCCGGTCGTAGAGAATGAACAGCAGCGGCGTCAGCAGCATCGACAGCGCGACGATCAGCAACAATTTGTCCGCCAGCGCGGTCGGCAATATCCCGTTGGCGACGGTGAAAGCGAGCAGAACGAAGCCAAACTCCCCCGCCTGTGCCAGTCCCAGCGCGAACAACCAGCGATGTGCACCAGGGATGTTGAACAGCTTGGCCAGCACCAGCAGCACGATGATCTTGGCCAGTATCAGACCAATGGTCAGCGCAATGATCGGTCCCGCATTGTCCATCAGCAATATGAAGTTGATGCCCGCGCCCACGGTCATAAAGAACAGGCCGAGCAGGAGTCCCTTGAACGGTTCGATATCGGATTCCAGTTCGTGCCGATATTCGCTATTGGCAAGAACGACCCCGGCGAGAAATGTGCCCAATGCCGGAGAAAGACCAACCAGCGACATTAACAGCGCAATGCCAATGATCATCATCAGCGCGGCGGCGGTAAACAATTCGCGCAATCGGGCCGCGGCAATGAAACGAAAAATCGGACGGGTCAGATAGTTGCCGCCGAGCACCACAGAGGCGATCGCGCCGAGCGTGACCAGAGCGGTTTGCCAGGCATTGAGTCCCGCCACAAGGCTGAGACCTTCATCATGCCCCGCTTCTGCCGTGGCCGCTAGTTCCGGTATCGCCAGCAGGGGCAGCAGCGCCAGCATCGGGATAACGGCAATATCCTGAAACAACAGCACCGAAAAGCTCGCCTGCCCGCCATCGCTGCGCATCAGGCCCTTTTCGTTTAGGGACTGCAATACGATGGCGGTCGAAGAAAGCGCCAGCACCAGACCGATGGCCAGCGACACCTGCCAGGTTTCGCCGAGGAACATCGCCACTGCCATAATCACCGCAGCGGTGCCTGCAACCTGTCCTCCGCCCAGTCCCGCCAGTCGCCCGCGCATTTCCCAGAGCAGTTTCGGTTCCAGTTCCAGACCGACAAGGAACAGCATCATGACCACACCGAATTCGGCAAAATGCTGAACCGCAACCACATCGACGCCAAGAAAATTGAGCGTCGGACTGATCAGTATCCCGGCAATCAAATAGCCGAGGACCGAGCCGAGACCGAGGCGCGAGGCAATCGGCACTGCGATCACGCCGGCGATCAGGAAAATGAATGCCAGCAGCAGGAAATCTGTCATCCGTTTGTGCCTCCGGTCGCTGCGCCCGGCTCGCGCTGCATTGCTTCGAGTGGCGGGGAGCCCTGCATGGCATCAAACAGCTCAATTTGCCTGAAACCGAGACTGTTATAGAACCCCTGGTTCGCCGGATTGGAATTTTCCAGATAGATCATGGTGCCAGTCCGATCTGCGGCATCCAGCACCGGGGCAACCAAGTTTCGGCCCAGACCTCGCCCGCGGCCTGTTTCCTTCACGCCGACGGTAAACAGATAGGCATGCGGCTTCGTCGGATGATGCGCCTCCATCGCCTCTCCCGCCGCCTTACCGCGATCCAGCGCGGCCAGTCCGCCGTTGAAAAAGAGTCCGCCATATAGCGCCGGCATCGCCCGGAGCGGCGTATTCAGATTGCCGCCGGGCAGCATCCACATTGCCGCGGCCCGATCCTCACCTTCATTTTCCAGTATCTGGCAAAAGCCTTCGCGGCCATAGACATGGCGCGCCAGGACCTCGAACGTTCGGTGCATGGCCTCATGGCTGGCAAACAGCCAGTTGTTGAACGGATCGTTGCGAAAGGCATCGGCGGTGATATCGGCGAGCAGTTTCGCATCGCTCTGATCGACATTGCGGATGCCCGGGCTCGCTACGATATCCGCAGCTTTCATGTGGTGCGGAACCTAATAGATCCCACCCTCTTCCTGAAGGAAATCATTGTCATTGCGGGCCGGGCCGGTGCTGCGCAGTCCCGCATCAGCAGCCCGGGCACGGGCGGCGGCCTGTGCGGCAGCCAGCTGCGCCTTGCGCGCTTCCAGTCGGGCGAGCAACTCTTCCTTGCGGATCGACCGCCTGGGTTCGGTTTCCGGCTTGAAAACATCCCAGATCACCGGCGAACGGGGATCATCACTTGGCCAGCCGCCAAATACGCGCTTGCCGCTCTTGCGATCAACGCGCACCATGCGGATGCCCTTGGGCGCGACGAAAGGCGTCTTGGGCATGCCGGCCATCGCCTTCTCGGCAAATTGCCGGAAAATCGGGGCCGCCAGCGTTCCGCCCTGGGCATAGCCGCCCATGTTCCGCGGTTGATCATATCCGAGGTAAACGCCTGCCACCATGTCGGGGGAACCGCCCACAAACCAGACATTTGTCGGACCGCTTGCGGTGCCAGTCTTGCCGAACAGCGGCCGGTTGAGACTCTTGAGATTTTGCGCAGTACCGCGTGTAATCACGCCTTCAAGAATATTGACCATCTGATAGGCGGTCATCGGGTTCATCAGCTGTTTGCCAGCAGCACGCGGCCGCGGCATCGGCTGACCATCCCATTCGGGCATGTTGCAATTTTCACAATTGCGAGTGTCCGCCTTCAGGATCACCTTGCCGCTGCGATCCTGGACATAGTCAATCGTGGTTGGTTGCAGCTCACGACCGTGATTGACCAGCATGGAATAGGCATTGGTCAGCTTGGTCACGGTCGTATCCCCGGCACCCAGCGCAAAGGCCAGATAAGGCTGATAGTCGCCAATGCCCATGGTCTTGATCGTCTTGACAACATTGTCCATGCCCGCATCATTAGCGGCACGTACGGTCATCAGATTGCGCGACTGTTCAACGCCCCAGCGCAGAGTTTGCGGCCCGGCACCGCGGGAGCCGCCAAAGTTGCGAAAACATTTCCGCCCCAAAGCCGCGGACTGGTAAACACAGAACGGACTGTCGACGATGATTGAAGCCGGTGTCATGCCCTGGTCCAGGGCTGTCGCATAGACAAAGGGCTTGATCGTCGAGCCCGGCTGCCGCTCCGCCTGGGTGGCGCGGTTGAAGCTGCTCATGCGGTCGTCAAATCCGCCCTGCATCGCCCAGATTCGGCCATTGCGCGGATTTTGCACGACCATGCCGCCGGAGACTTCCGGAACATTTTCCAGCCGGTAACTGCTGCCGCCCACCGGGCTGACGGCGATTATATCTCCGGCTTTGAGTCTGTCGGATACCCGCGCGACGCGTCCGGTGGTTCCGTCTGAAAAGCCGATTTCTGCGCTGCTACCGCTTCGGGAAAGCGCCACAGCAATCCGCCAGTTGGAATAGTCCGTCGCAATGAATGTTGATGCCAGGCGCTGTGCCCAGTCATCATCAATTTCGATGGTATTGATCGGACCGCCCCAGCCTTTGCCGCGACTGTATCGCAGCAGGCCGTTGCGCAAAGCGGTCTTGGTCATCTCCTGCAATTCGGGATTAAGCGATGTGCGTACCCACAGGCCGCCGGAATAGACGCTATACGGGCTCTCGCCATCTTCGTTGGACTCGCCAAATCGTTCGATCAGTTCGCGCCGGACTTCCTCGATAAAGTAGCCGCCGACCCGTTCAAAGCGCGGACCGGAGCGCCGGACCGCTCCTAATGGCTGGGCTCGGGCAGCATCATGTTGATCTCGCGAAATCCAGCCGTTTTCCAGCATTTCGCCAAGCACCCAGTTACGGCGGTTGATCGCGCGCTGTTCATTATTTTCCGGTCGGTAATTGGACGGGCCTTTGGGCAGGATGGCAAGATAGGCCATTTCATGCAGCGACAACGCATCGACATCCTTGGCGAAATAGGCCTGCGCCGCCGCCTGGACGCCATAGGCATTCCGGCCCAGGAAAATCTGGTTGAGATAGAGTTCGAGAATTTCTTCCTTGGTCAGCACTTCCTCGATCCGGTAAGCGAGCAGCGCCTCCCGCACTTTTCGGCGATAGGAAACCTCGTTGGTCAGCAGCAGGTTTTTCGCCACCTGCTGCGTGATCGTGGACGCACCGACAGGTCGCCCGCTGTTCGAAATATTGGTGACGATGGCCGTCGCAATGCCGGGATAATCGAGCCCGCCATGTTCAAAAAAGGTGCGGTCTTCCGCCGCCAGATAAGCGCGGACGAGAAGCGCCGGATATTCTGCAAATTCCAGCTGGACCCGGCGTTCACGGGCATAGCTGTGGATGGGTTCGCCATCATAGGCACGCACGGTGGTCGGGAGCGGCGGTTCATATTGCTGCAGCGCAGCTGCGTCGGGCAGATCCCGGGCAAACAGGGCCCAGATCGCCAGCCAGCCGAGCAAGCATAGCGCGATGAAGCCCAGAAACAGCCGAAACCATTTCTTTTGCCATAACCGCTCGAGGGCCGCGACAAGCCCTCCGGTATTGCGCTCCAGCTTGTAGGCCAGACTCTCGCCGGCCGTATTTTCACTTTCCTCAACCATATGCTGCGCGTTCTAGCACCGTTGAGGTGATTTTCCAGCCAATATCACGTAAATTTTTGCCGCTTCGCCGGGTCAGCGGACGCGCCATTGCTGTTGCCTTTTCAGCGCTGCGCCAGTTTTCGGGCGAAATGCGTCTCGATCGCGTTTGCCACGCCTTCAGCAACCCGGCCCCGGCCATCCCGCGAACTCAGAAAAGCGGCGTCGTTGCGGTTGGTCAGATATCCCGCTTCAAAAAGTACTGAAGGGGTGTCGGGCGCTTTCAGAACCACGAACGAGGCAAAACGGTGCGGATTGGGACGGAAGGGCATTTTCCTTTGGCCCTCGCGGTGAAGAACCTTGGCGAAATCAGCTGCAACATTCATCGTCTCGCGCTGGGTCAGATCGATCAGGATTGACGAAACTTCGCGATTGGCACCGCCCAGATTCACACCGTTTATGATGTTCGACTTGTTCTCCCGCGCAGCCAGCTTTGACGCTTCGCGGTCGGAAGCGACTTCGGACAATGTATATACGGTGGCGCCCGAAGCCTCTTCATTGCCGGCGGCATCGGCATGGAGGGAAATGAACAGATCCGCGCCCAGCCTGCGAGCAATGCCGTAGCGCTCTTCCAGCACCAGATATTTGTCGGTTTCCCGCGTCAATGCCACGCGCACCCGGCCGCGCTCAACCAGCCGATCGCGGATCGCCTTGGCAATCGCCAGCGTAACATCCTTTTCCCGCTGTCTGCCATGCGGGGATATCGCCCCGGGGTCATGCCCGCCATGTCCGGCATCGATCACCACCAGCGGTCGCTCCGGATCATCAGGGCCGCTGATTGTGGGCAATTTCACATTGTCTTTCGGTCGTCCTAAGGGCGCTTTCACGGTATAGGCGTTTTTGGGTGGTTCGGCACGAAACTGCACGGGCGGCAGAAAGCTCTTCCGCATCCCTATGCCAGAGCCGTTTTTCAGCGGCTTCAGTTGCAGTCGCAGGCTCTTGCCATCGGCCGAAAATTTGCCACCGGTAACAATTGCAGGCTGCTTGAGGTCAAAGACAATACGCGCGGTGCGCGAGTCGAACTGGCCCTGCCGCACCGCTTTCACAATGCCTGTAGCCCTGCCCCCGTGTCCGGCCTGACCTCCCCGGACATCAATCGCGATCCGGTCCGGCCCAACCAGTGTAAATGTCGATGCGCTCTCCACGAGCCCGTCAAAGGCAACGAAAATTTCACTGCTGCCGGAATCAATACGCTTGATGCTGCCAGCATCTGCAGGCTGCAGCGCAAGAATGGAAGCTGCGAGGAGGGTGACCAGACTCATGGCGGCCTTATGCATTGCTGCCGTCATGTCGGTCCAGTCAAAATTCATGCGCCACATCCCCGCCCCAATCGTGATGAACAGGTCATTAAGCATGAACCGGTAAAGAGCCGTGAAGTGACAGGGTTAACAGGATGTTTACCATAAGGGCGGACAACGGGGTTTCGGGCCGATGGCAATCACCAGATACCAATCCGGTGACAGTTTGTGTTGCCGATCCCCGATGACGGTGCTAGCACCGCAACAATGTTGACCGGATTTATCCGCTGAACATCACAAGATACCGGGAATTTACCCTGTATTACCAGGTTGACGCAACATGAGACATGACATCTCCGGCTTAGAAACACTTGCCACTGGCAGTGCTTTCATGATCGGACAGTCCCCGGCTAACGGCCAGGGCCATGCAGTTGTTGCAGACACATATTTTTCACAAGCCTTTCCAAACAACCGGATGACGCCGCCCGCCCCTATATTCTGGGTTTTCGGCAAGAAGACGTCATCCCCTATAAATCGCATGGCCCCACCGGGCTCAAGCCCGCCGCGCCATGCCAGGGGTATATTTAATGACAACGCGCATGTTAATCGACGCGCGCCACCAGGAAGAAACCCGGGTGGCGGTCGTAAAAGGGAACAAGATTGAGGAATTCGATTTTGAATCTTCCGAGCACAAGCAACTCAAGGGCAATATCTATCTAGCCAAGGTTACGCGGGTCGAACCGTCTCTCCAGGCAGCTTTTGTCGACTATGGCGGCAATCGCCACGGGTTCCTTGCCTTTTCGGAAATCCATCCCGACTATTACCAGATTCCCAAGGAAGACCGCGAGCGCTTGCTGGCGGAAGAAGCCGAGCATGCTGCGGAAGAAGCAGCCCTGCGGGACCAGGAAGAAGAAGAGGAAGATGCGCCCGCCGATATGGTGCGCAGCGAAGCCACCGAAGAGCTGGATACGGCTCTTGTCGAAGTCGAAAAGGACGAAAGCGTTGATACAATCGACGTGACCGAGGGCGAAATTCCTGCGGAAGACGCATCGGATGACGATGATGATGACGATTCCGATGATAGTGACGAAGACGGCGACACCGGATCCGACGAGGACGGCGATCAGGACGAAGATAATGGCGGAGAAAATGACTCCGCAGATGGCAAAAAGCCCAAGGGCCGCCGGGGCCGCGGTGGCAAGGGCCGGCGCGGACGCGGCGGTCGCGGCAAGGGCAATGTTGCCAAAGCCAGCGATCAGGCGCGCCAGAAGCGCATGGCCTTGCGCAAGCGCTACAAGATCCAGGACGTTATCCAGCGCCGTCAGGTCCTGCTGGTTCAGGTCGTCAAGGAAGAGCGCGGCAACAAGGGCGCTGCGCTTACCACCTATCTGAGTTTGGCCGGACGCTATTGCGTCCTGATGCCCAACACCTCGCACGGTGGAGGTATCAGCCGCAAGATCAACAATGCCGGTGACCGCAAGCGGTTGAAGTCGATCATTGCCGATCTGAAACTCCCGCCGACCATGGGCTGCATTGTCCGGACCGCCGGATTGTCGCGGACCAAGCCTGAAATCAAGCGCGACTTTGATTATCTCGCCCGGCTCTGGGATGAAATTCGCGAGAATACGCTGGGTGCCGTGGCCCCGAGCCTCATTCACAGCGACAGTGACCTGATCAAGCGCGCGATCCGTGATATCATGACGGACGCCGACATGGCAATGAAGGTCGACCCGGCCTACCGCGCGGTGTGCGAAAAGTTCATGGCCG
>JBCBZY010000336.1:0-3043 GCA_039815115.1 Pseudomonadota bacterium
CCGCACTGCCAGACGCGACCGATGGCATCGGTGAGGTGCCATTCCAGTTTCGGTGCATAAAAAGCGCCTTCGCCGGGCAGTTCTTCCCAGCCAAATTCTTCGGTTGCCATTCCGGCGTCCACAACTGCCTGACGCAGCTCGTCTTCGGCCTTGTCCCAGTCCGCGTCAGAGCCGTATCGTTGCTCCGGACGCAGCGCGAGTTTGATCGCATAGCTTTCAAATCCCATGTCGCGATACACCCGGTCAGCAAGTGCACAAAAGGCCCGGACTTCCTCAACAATCTGGTCTTCCCGGCAGAATATGTGTGCATCATCCTGAGTGAACTGCCGCACCCGCATCAGTCCATGTAGTGCGCCATGCGGTTCATTGCGGTGGCAGCATCCATGTTCGAACAGGCGCAATGGCATGTCGCGATAGCTTTTGATGCCCTGCCGAAAGATCAGGACATGGGCCGGGCAATTCATCGGCTTGATCGCCATCATGTCGGCATCTTTGGACACCAGCGGCGCATCATCTTCGGTGCTCGGAATTTCGTCCGGAACCACGAACATGTTCTCGCGATACTTGCCCCAGTGGCCAGATTGCTCCCACTGTTTCGCATCCATGATCTGCGGCGTCTTGACCTCTTCGTAGCCCGCGCCGTCAATCGCGCGCCGCATATAGGATTCCAGCTCGCGCCACATGACAAAGCCCTTGGGGTGCCAGAATATGCTGCCCATTGCTTCGGCCTGGATGTGGAACAGGTCCATTTCCTGACCCAGCTTGCGATGATCGCGTTTGGCGGCTTCCTCGAGGCGCAAGAGATGGGCATTGAGCTGCTTCTTGTTCAGCCAGCCCGTGCCATAAATGCGCGAAAGCTGGGGATTGCGCTGGTCGCCGCGCCAGTAGGCGCCGGATACGCGCATCAGCTTGAAGGCCTTGGGATCGAGTTTGCCGGTCGAGGCGAGATGCGGCCCGCGGCACATGTCCATCCAGTCGTCTCCCGACCAGTAGACGCTGATTTCATCGCCTTCGGGCAATTCGGCGGCCCATTCCGCCTTGAACTTCTCTCCGTCCTTTTCCCATCGGGCGATCAGATCATCCCGCTCCCACACTTCCCGGCGCAACGGTTTGTCCGCGGCGATAATCCGCTTCATTTCTTCCTCGATCCTGGGCAGATCTTCGTCGGTAAAGGGATCACCGGCTGGCGCGAAATCGTAGTAAAAGCCATCATCCGTAGACGGGCCGAAGGTGATCTGCGTACCGGGATACAGATTCTGAACGGCTTCTGCGAGGACATGGGCATAGTCATGCCGTGCCAGTTCAAGGGCCTCTTCCTCGTCACGAGACGTGATCAGTGCAAGCGCGGTGTCCGCTTCCAGCGGCCGCATGATATCCCGGATTTCGCCATCAATTCTGGCGGCGAGCGCTGCCTTGGCCAGACCCGGACCTATATCAGCGGCAATCTGGGCCGGGGTAGTGCCCAAAGCCACTTCACGCGCACTGCCATCCGGCAAGGTAATGGTAATCTGATCCGTCATGTCACTTCTCAACTGTCAATGCCGGTCGCCATGACATAATTTGTCACGCACCGAAAGGTGGTGTCTGTTGTTTTTCAACGATTTCGGGAAGAGACACCATCCACCCGAAACCGGGTGGCGGTGGCAGCGATCAACGCACAGCCATCCGCCCCCCGAAAAGGGAGGTGGTAGTGGTTGTGTTTGTGGTCAGCAAAATGGCCATGCCGGTGATGTAGCGGGGAACAGTTGCAATTTCAATAACCGGAAATTCTCCAGTCCTAAGTCAATAAACCCAATCATAATGTAAGGGGCACTTGACAAAAGGATGCGAATCGTACATTAAAGTCAAGGAAACATGACAATGTGTCATGGTAACTTGAAGGAAAAATTGATGAGATTGAAATCCTGTTTTTGTCGCCGATCAACTCCGGTGGAGAATATCGTGATCTGGTCCAGCGCATTGCTGATCGCGGTGATGGCGATATGACCGATTCCCGTTCTTCCTCCCCGGCGGAGGGCCGCATCTACAAGTCGCTGAGACCCGATTGGGCGTTCGGCTTTGTACTGGTTGTGGGCATTACATTGCTCATTCTCGAAACCCGTGATCCGATCGAGCTGGCAACCGCAACCTGGTCCCCTGCGCTCATCGCCGGAACGGCCATTGGTTTCACTGTCGTTATTGGTTTTTTTTCAACTATAGTGGCGAAGTTAGACCGGCGAAAAACGGACGATTATCATTTCCAGATCATGGCCAATAGCGCGATTATCGCCAATATCACGGCGATATTTGTGAGCTTGGCGTGGAGCCTTGCCGAACCCCAACTGGGAACAATGTCGATCCAGATCCTGATCGCCATTCTTCTGCTGGCCTGGGGCCTTGGGTATTTTTTCTATCGCTGGCGGGGCTTTGGTCAATGAAGAACCGGCTCAAGGTTCTTCGCGCGGAACGAGACTGGTCGCAGGCCGATCTGGCCACGCGCCTGGCGGTGTCGCGCCAATCTGTAAATGCCATTGAGACTGGCAAATATGACCCTTCCCTGCCGCTGGCGTTCAAGATTGCCGATCTGTTTGAGATGTCGATTGAAGAGATTTTCCTGCGCGACTGATTAAGCATGTTTTGCGGGGTGCAATTAACCTCGCGATGTTTTAGCTTGCCATTATGAGCGAAGAATATTCGATCTGGCATATAGACGGCGACAGCGCACTGAAGCGACGTGTCCGGATCGAGATTGTCGGCAAGACATTCGCGCTATACGAAAAGATGTGGCGCAGCGAAGTCTATTATTTCGGAGATCTGGTCTACAAGGGAAAACAGGGACAGTCCCATGTTTTCGGTTTGAATGACGGGATCAAGAAGCGACCGAAATGGCAAATAGGTTTCCAGGGTAAGCTCCCGCCCGAGTTGACCGATCTGCTCCCGGAACACAAACCGCCCCTGATCAGCAATATCGGCATGATCGTGATCGCAGCGATTTGTCTTGCCATCGTCTATATGGTCGGTACTTGAAGTCGGAAAGTTGTTCGGACGAGAAAGACCATCCTGA
>JBCBZY010000262.1:0-4084 GCA_039815115.1 Pseudomonadota bacterium
AACCGGCTCTATGTCACCGACGGCGTCGACATTGCCGAAGAATATTATCTTTCCATGCTGGTCGACCGGGCAACCGGCCGGATCGCGATGATCGTGTCCACCGAAGGCGGCATGGATATTGAAGATGTCGCGCATAACACGCCCGAAAAGATCAAAACGATCACGATTGATCCTGCGCAAGGCTTCATGCCGCATCATGGCCGGTCGATGGCTTTCGCTCTGGGCCTCTCCGGTGATCTCAACAAGCAGGCCCAGAAGCTCGGCAAGAAATTATACGAAGCCTTCATGGCGATGGATTGCGAGATGCTCGAAATCAATCCGCTGGTCGTCACCAAGGACGAACAGCTGCTGGTGCTCGACACCAAGATGAGCTTCGACGGCAATGCGCTGATGCGTCACCCGGATCTCGCTGCGCTGCGTGACGAGACCGAAGAGGATCCGGCCGAAGTCGAAGCCAGCAAGCATGATCTGGCTTACATTAAACTCGATGGCAATATCGGCTGTATGGTCAATGGCGCCGGGCTCGCCATGGCGACAATGGACATCATCAAGCTGAACGGCGCGTTCCCGGCCAACTTCCTGGATGTCGGCGGTGGCGCGACGACGGAAAAAGTGACAGCTGCCTTTAAGATCATATTGGCCGATGACGCGGTCGAGGGCATATTGGTCAATATTTTCGGCGGCATTATGAAATGCGACGTGATTGCCGAGGGCATTGTGATTGCTGCCAGGGAAGTCGAGCTCGACGTGCCTCTGGTGGTCCGACTGGAAGGTACAAATGTCGCGAAAGGCAAGGAAATCCTCGCCAATAGTGGCCTGCCGATTGTGCCCGCAGATGACCTCGGCGACGCCGCACGCAAGATTGTGGCACAGGTGAAAGAGGCGGCCTGAGTCAAAGCGGCACGGCTGTCTATACACGCGTCACCCCCGGCTTGACCGGGGGTCCATTTCCTGAGCGGGCAGGTTCACGCACCGTCAGGAAATGGGTTCCCGCTTTCGCGGGAATGACGGAACAGTACAAATGCTGCACCGCAGCACATAATATTGACGTTTACGTTAGCGTAAGCTAACAGGACCGAGAATTTGAGAAAAGGAAACAGCAATGAAAATCCTGGTGCCCGTCAAGCGGGTGATAGACTATAATGTGAAACCGCGGGTCAAATCCGACGGCAGCGGCGTCGATCTCGCCAATGTCAAAATGTCGATGAACCCGTTTGACGAAATCGCTGTCGAAGAAGCGATTCGGCTGAAGGAAGCTGGCAAGGCAGAAGAAATTATCGCCGTATCAGTTGGCCCGGCCAAGGCACAGGAAACGCTGCGTACCGCCCTTGCCATGGGCGCGGACCGCGCGATCCTGGTGCAGACGGAAGACGAAGTCGAACCGCTCGCCGTTGCGAAGATCCTCGCGAAAATCGCCGAAGAAGAAGCCCCGAAGCTGATCATCACCGGCAAGCAGGCGATTGATGACGACAGCAACCAGACCGGCCAGATGACCGCTGCGCTGCTTGGCTGGGGCCAGGGCACGTTTGCCAATACAGTGGATGTCGACGGCGATGCCATTGAAGTGAAGCGCGAAATTGACGGCGGCCTCCAGACGGTCAAGCTGAACCTGCCGGCCGTGGTCACCACCGACCTGCGTCTCAACGAACCCCGCTATGCTTCGCTACCCAACATCATGAAGGCGAAGAAAAAGCCGCTCGATGAAAAGACACCGGCCGATTACGGTGTCGACACCGCGCCGCGCCTGACCACCACCAATGTCAGCGAACCGCCGGTTCGCCAGGCCGGGGAAAAGGTCGAAGATGTCGATGCGCTGGTCGCGAAACTCAAGGCCGTGGGAGCGATCTGAAGACAAGGCAGGAACCGTGCCCCGGCGAACGCCGGGGTCGATCTCCTGCCATCGAACCAATCACCAGGGGCCGACAAGAAGCCAGCGGTCCAGGATGGACCCCGGCCCGCGCCGGGGAACAGTTAAGGAGAAATTAGATGAAAACTCTGGTTTACGTCGAACATGACAATGCCGAAATGAAGGATGCCACGCTGGCGGTTGTGACGGCAGCATCGAAACTGGGCGAAGTCCACGCGCTGGTCTGCGGCTCCGGCTGTGCAGCCGTGGCCGATCAGGCCGCGAAGGTCGACGGTGTCAGCACCGTGCACCTCGCCGATGATGCATCGCTCGCCAATCAGCTCGCGGAAAATGTCGCGCCGCTGGTCGCCAGCCTGATGGAAAGCCATGACGCCTTTCTCGCGCCCGCCACCACGACCGGCAAGAATATCGCCCCGCGCGTCGCCGCTTTGCTCGACGTGATGCAGATCAGCGACATTCTCTCGGTCGAAGATGAAAACACCTTCACCCGGCCGATCTATGCCGGCAACGCAATTGCCACCGTGCAGTCGAGCGATGCGAAAAAGGTCATCACCGTCCGCGGTACCGCCTTTGACAAGGCTGCAACCGAAGGCGGCAGCGCCGCTGTTGAAGGCGTGACCGGTGCTGGCGATTCCGGACTGTCGAACTTCGTCAGCGATGAGATCGCCAAGTCCGAGCGGCCCGAACTGACGAGTGCGAAGATCATCGTCTCCGGTGGCCGTGCTCTGGGTTCCAGCGAGAAGTTCGAGGAAGTCATCACCCCGCTCGCCGACAAGCTCGGCGCAGGCATCGGCGCGTCGCGCGCCGCAGTCGACGCAGGCTATGTGCCGAACGACTATCAAGTCGGCCAGACCGGCAAGATCGTCGCGCCGGAAGTCTATATCGCGATCGGCATCTCCGGCGCGATCCAGCATCTCGCGGGCATGAAGGACTCCAAGACGATCGTCGCGATCAACAAGGACGAAGACGCCCCGATCTTCCAGATCGCCGATATCGGCCTGGTCGCGGATCTGTTTGACGCGGTGCCGGAACTGACCGGGAAGGTTTGAGAGCCAGAACTGCAAAGACGGGAAATGGATTCCCGCTTGCGCGGGAATGACGAATAAAGAGGCTCCGACGTGATTGCGTTGGGGCCTCTTTTCGCACTGAGCCCCTCCTCTTCGGGGTAGGAGTTGGGGCGGTATGATCGCTGCACACCCTGTCATCCCCGCGAAGGCGGGGATCCAGATATCAGCCTGAACGGTGGGGAAATGGATTCCCGCCTTCGCGGGAATCACGAATAGAGCGGGAATGACGCATTGCAAAACCCCGGCGTGAAAGCGTCGGGGTTTTCTGCTAGAAGCCGAGCATGATTCGACTGCTCTCGCTGATCGTCCTGTTGTTGCTGTACTTGCCGACAGCGGCCACAGCCAGTGAGTATCAACCGATCTCTCCCTGGAATGTTCACTACGGCGAGATCAGTTGTGATCTGAAAAGAAATTTCAATAACGGGTCAGATCACGCGCTTTTGCAGATTTCTCAAACCTTCCATATCGGAGGCGCCAGCTTCTACCTGGTCACCCGGCCGCTTACCAAGGAGCGGTATTGGGAAGCGCCGGTCACAATTACACTCGACGAGACAGGCGAGACACATCTGGCAAAAGGCCAGTTCCTCCGCAATCGCAAGGAGAATCTGCTTATCTGGCAAGTCTACGGGTTTGATACTGCCATCCTGGAAAATCTGGAGGCCAACGCAACGCTTCGGGTGCAAACCGAAAAATTGCCCGAAATCGCTCTCAAATTGACGTCAATGGAGGCTGTCAACAACGCGCTCCTGACGTGCCGAAAAAATCTCTACGAAACTTTTGGCCTGGATTTTGGAGAGGTTTCTTCTCTTTCCAGACAACCGCAACCGGCCAGGAGTCCCGGCCGATGGGTCAACGTTCTCGACTATCCATTGGAAGCACTGCGGCGAGGGCTTGAGGGAACAACGCATTTCATGATCAGTGTGGATCCGCAGGGAAAACCACTAGGATGCAACATTTTGCGATCCAGTGGCCACTCTGTTCTGGATGAACAAGCCTGTGCCGCCCTGACCGCCAGAGCCGCATTTGAGCCGGCATTGGATAAGAATGGACGGCCGGCATTTGGCAACTGGGTATCAGCCGTTCGCTGGGAACTTCCCTAGCTATCCCGGCCAATGCTCAGCATTTTGCATTTGATGCCCGAGGATATGGA
>JBCBZY010000117.1:0-8095 GCA_039815115.1 Pseudomonadota bacterium
TGAAACCGGGTCACCGGACCGCTCTGGCGTCGATCTGCCGGATGCCCCCGATGTGGAAACCTGCCTTGGCGGGCTGGAACGGAATCAGCCGATTGCCATTCCCGGATTGTCCGAAGCGGAAACGGTGCGGCATTATACGCGCCTGAGCCGACAGAATTACGCGATTGATGTCGGTCTGTTCCCCTTGGGCAGCTGCACGATGAAGCATAATCCGCGGCTCAATGAGAAAATGGCGCGGCTCAAGGGCTTTGCCGATATTCACCCGTTGCAGCCGATGGAAAGTGTGCAGGGTGCTCTGGAAACCATTTATCAACTGGCGGAATGGCTCAAAAAGCTGACTGGCATGCCGGCGGTGGCGATGAGCCCGAAGGCGGGGGCGCATGGCGAGCTCTGCGGCATTCTCGCAATCCGTTCGGCGCTGGAAGCGCGCGGTGATGCGCGGGAAGTCATTCTGGTGCCGGAAAGTGCGCATGGCACCAATCCCGCGACCGCCGCTTTTGCCGGGTACAAGGTCGAGGATATTCCTGCCAATGATGCAGGGCGCGTTGATCTGGATGCGCTGAAGGCCCGGCTGGGCCCCGATGTCGCCGGCGTGATGATCACCAACCCGAACACCTGCGGCCTGTTCGAACCCGATATGAAGGCTATTTCGGATGCGGTCCATGCAGCCGGCGGCCTGGTCTATTGTGACGGCGCGAATTTCAACGCGATTGTCGGCCGGGTCCGGCCTGGCGATCT
The DNA here is from genome assembly GCA_039815115.1 of Pseudomonadota bacterium. Classification (GTDB taxonomy): domain Bacteria; phylum Pseudomonadota; class Alphaproteobacteria; order Sphingomonadales; family Sphingomonadaceae; genus Parasphingorhabdus. The sequence continues at coordinate 739 of JBCBZY010000117.1, forward strand.
GGGCATCGACGCCATGCACATCAATCTCCACAAGACCTTTTCCACCCCGCATGGCGGAGGAGGGCCGGGTTCCGGTCCGGTCGTGTTCTCCGATGCATTGGCACCCTATGCCCCGTTGCCGTTTGTCGAGCAGAAAGATGATGGCCATTACTATCTGGTCGAAGAAGAAACCGCGGAAGACCATCATGAAAGCAGTTTTGGCCGGATGGTCGCCTTTCACGGGCAAATGGGGATGTTTACGCGCGCGCTGACCTATATGCTCAGCCACGGGGCAGACGGTCTGAAACAGGTTTCGGAAGATGCCGTGCTGAATGCGAATTACATTTTGCGCAGTCTGGAAGATACGCTGGACGCGCCTTTCGCCCACTCCGGCCCGTGCATGCATGAGGCGCTGTTCTCGGACAAAGGCTTTGCCGAAGGACTGTCGACGCTGGATCTGGCCAAAGGGCTGATTGACGAAGGCTATCATCCGATGACCATGTATTTCCCGCTGGTGGTGCATGGCGCGATGCTGGTCGAGCCGACCGAGACCGAAAGCAAGGCGGCGATCGATCAGTTTATCGGTGCTTTCCGATCGGTTGCAGAGCGGGCAAAGGCCGGCGATGACGCGCTCAAGTCCGCGCCGCATTACGCCCCTCGCCGTCGGCTGGACGAAACGCAGGCCGCACGCAAGCCGATCCTGGTCTGGGAAGAACCGGAAGAGCTGGTCGAAGCGGCGGAATGAAAGATGGTCCAGTTCTGGCGTCATTGCGAGAAGCGATAGCGACGAAGCAATCCAGAGCGGAATGCATGGACCGCTGGATTGCTTCGTTTCGTTCGCAATGACAGGTTGCATACAATGATCCAGCGGCTGACCAGCCTGTTTGCGCTGTGGACCGTATTGGGCACGGCATGGGCGTGGCTGGCGCCGGCGCAATTCCTGTGGGTTGTCGACGGACGCTTCCAGCCCTTTGGTCAGTCGCTGGTCAGTGTTTTGCTCGGCGTGATCATGCTCGGCATGGGCATCACCCTGTCGCTGGAAGATTTCCGCCGGATTGCGCAAATCCCGAAATGTGTGGCTGCTGGTGTGGTACTGCAGTTCACGCTGATGCCGCTGGCGGGAATTCTCATCGCTTCGGGCATGGCGCTGGAAGCCGGGCTGGCGGTTGGCCTGATCCTCGTCTCCTGCTGTCCCGGTGGCACCGCTTCCAATGTCGTCGCCTATCTCGCGCGGGCGAATCTGGCGCTGTCTGTCACGATGACCATGGCCTCGACGCTCATTGCTGTCATCGCCACCCCTCTGCTGACCGGATGGCTGGCGGGGAAATTTGTCGAGATTGACCGCTGGAGCCTGTTCGTCAACATGGTCGCCATCGTTCTCATTCCGGTCATTGCCGGGGTCGCGCTTAATCGCTATTTTCCGCGCATGACAGGTCAGATCAGCAAGATTTCTCCTCTCGCATCGGTGATTGTCGTCGTGCTTATTGTCGGCGGAATCATTGCCGCATCCAAACCCTTGATCGAGCAGCATTTTGGTGTCTTGTTGCTTGCGGTCCTGCTGCTCCATGCCTTCGGTTTTGCACTGGGCTATCTGATCACCAAATGGCTCGGTTTTGGCACTGGTGAGCAGCGCACCATCAGTATCGAGGTCGGCATGCAGAATAGCGGCCTGGGATCCAGTCTCGCATCCACGCCCAGCTTTGCCGCCCAGTTCGCCACGCCGATGCAGGCTGCCCTCGCACCCGTCCCCAGCGCGATCTCAGCCGTGTACCATGTCGTGATCGGTAGCTTCCTCGCCGCTGTATGGCGCCGACAGCCGTTGGAGGATATTGATGAGTGAATCCGGCTCCGGCCTCTTCCCGGAAAACGGGCCGAATGCGCAGCGCCATGCACCCGCGACTTTGCGCAACCGCGATGCGATCGTGGAGGTGTTGCGCGACATCCTGCCGGACCGCGGCACGATATTGGAAATCGCAAGTGGCACTGGCGAACATGCCGTCTATTTTAGCCGGACCTTCCCAAACCTGACCTTTCAGCCGAGCGATCCGGACCTGGAGAATCACCAGTCGATAAGCGCGTGGACCGCGCGTGAAGAGCGGTTGAATATCTTGCCACCACTGGCACTGGATGCGCTCCATTCGGAATGGAACGTTGCGGAGCCTGCGGCGATCCTGTGCATCAACATGTTGCATATCGCCCCGTGGGAAGCGTCGATCGGTCTGTTTGAAAAGGCATCCCGATTGCTGAAACCCGGCGCACCCTTTTATCTGTACGGACCCTATTTTCAGGCAGATGTACCGCCAACGGAGGGCAATCTGGCTTTTGAGCGCAGTCTGAAAAGCCGCAATCTGCAATGGGGCATTCGCGATGTCGCGGACATGGATGCACTGGCCGCACAGAACGGTTTTCGGCGGGAGAGCCTGATCGACATGCCGGCAAATAATATTTCGCTCATCTACCGGCGGGATTAGCGCCAAAGCCGTACCGTATCTCCCTTGCCTTGGCCCTGCCGTCCGCCTAACATTGTGGAAAACAAGGATAATGGAGCGGGCATGACTGGCACAGAAAAACGCATTTGCATGGGATCTTCGATCGCTTTCTGGGCGGAGCGGAATCCGGACAATATCGCGCTGGATGATCCGGCGGGCGTGGTCACCTATGCCGAGCTTGACCGGATCGTGACGGACTATGCGAAAGCCATGACAGGCGCGGGCCTGAACAAGGGCGACCGTGTTTGCTGGCTCGGCAAGAATAGCGGCCTCTATTTCACCCTGTTCGCAGCGGCCAGTCGCGCCGGCCTGGTTATCGCGCCGATTGGCTGGCGTCTGGCGGCTCCCGAAGTCGCCTATGTGCTCAAAGACACGCAGGCACCCCTGCTGATCTGTGAACCGGAATTTGCGGACACGGCCCAAAAAGCGGCGGCAGAGGCAGGAACCGTGAAAACGATCCTCGCGGCTGGGGAAGTCGATGGCCTGCAGGCGCTGGATGAGTGGCTGGTCAAGACGACACCAGGCGATCTGCCGGAAACCGATACATCCGAAGGCGTCTTGCAACTGTATACGTCGGGTACCACCGGCAATCCCAAGGGCGCGGTGCTGACCAACGACAATCTGTTCAAACTGCGGCCGCTAGTCGAGAACAAGCCCGAACATGCGTGGATCGATATCGGTCCGGATGACAGTACGCTGGCGGTCATGCCCTGCGCCCATATCGCTGGTTCCGGGATCGGGCCGATCGCCTTCTACAATGGCGCGACCATGATGGTGATTCCGGAATTCACACCAGACGGTGTGCTCGATTGCATCGACAAGGGATTGAACCAGTTTTTTCTGGTGCCGACGGCATTGCAAATGCTGGTCAGTGTTCCGCGGGCCAAAGATACCGATTTCAGCAGCCTGCGTTCGGTCACCTATGGCGCGGCGCCAATCCCGCTGGAGTTGCTGCGTCAATGTATCCAGACCATGCCCCAGGCGCTGTTCTGTCAGCAATATGGCATGACGGAAACGACCGGCACGGTCTGCATCCTGCCGCCCGAAGACCATGACCCAAACGGCAATGAACGGATGCGTGGAATCGGCATCCCTCTGCCCAGCGTGGAGATGAAAATTGTCGACGAAAACCGGCAGGAAGTCCCACCCGGCACCATCGGGGAAATCGCCACGCGTTCCGGCCTTAACATGCTGCATTATTTCAATAATCCGGAAAAGACGGCTGAGACTGTCGACGAAGACGGCTGGCTCTATACGGGCGACGCCGCGATCATGGACGAGGACGGCTATTGCTACATCAAGGACCGGGTCAAGGACATGATCATATCGGGCGGAGAGAATGTCTATCCCGCTGAAGTCGAGAACGCGATATTCGGTCACCCGCAGGTCAATGAAGTCGCAGTGATCGGTATCCCGCACGAGAAATGGGGTGAGGCAGTCAAGGCGGTCGTTTCACCCAAACCCGGCGTGGAAGACGTCGATACCGACAGCGTGATCAGCTGGGCCAGGGAGCGCATTGCCGGATTCAAGGTGCCCAAATCCGTGGACGTGATTCCGGAACTGCCCCGCAATGCCAGCGGCAAAATCCTCCGCCGCGAATTGCGCGCGCCATATTGGGAAGGGCAGGAGCGCGGCGTAAACTGACTGGTTTATGAGCCGAAAAACTCGCGTGAGAGACGGTGTGGCAAGCAATCGCCAAGCTTGGAGGTCAGCGCCTGGCTAAATATTGACCGGGATTTCCTTGCTTTCGCGCTGTTCCTTCAAACGCCGGGTAACCGCCAGCGGGCTGCCGGTTTTGCGGCCGAGCAGATAGTAGAATGACGGGATGATCACGAGGGTTAAAATGGTGGAGATTCCCACTCCCCATACGATCACTGTACCAATGGCTTCCCTGCTGGCGGCTCCGGCCCCGGTTGCCAGCATGAGCGGCAGCGCGCCGGCAATCGTTGCGATTGATGTCATCAGGACAGGCCGGAACCGGCGTTTCGCTGATTCCAGTATCGCCTTCTCAAATTCCAGGCCTGCATCTCGCAGCTGATTGGCGAACTCGACGATCAGAATGCCATTCTTGGCCGCCAGTCCCACCAGCATGACCAGTCCGATCTGGCTGTACAGATTCAATGTCCCGCCCATCAGGGTCAGCCCAAGCAAACCACCGCTGACAGCCAGCGGCACGCCCAGAATGATGATCAGTGGGCTGATAAAGCTTTCAAACTGGGCGGCAAGAACGAGATAGACCAGGATGATGGTGAATCCGAGCACCAGCCAGATTGATCCACCAGTCTGGCGTAGCGCACGGCTTTGTCCCTCGTAGCCGATGGAGACAACCTCGGGCAATGTCGCGGCCTCGTCCTCGAGAAATGTCAGCGCTTCACCCAGCGAATAGCCTTCGGCAACCGTGCCCTCCAGCGTGATCGCACGCAGCTTGTTGAAGCGGTTCAGTTCACCGGCTTCAGCCCGGCTGGTCAGCGTAACCAGACCTGACAGCGGGACAAGATTGTCATCCCGCGCCCGGACATAAACATTTGCCAGATCCTGAGCCGTCACCCGGTCCTCTGGCTCCGCCTGCAGGACCACATCATATTCCTCCCCGCGGTCAACAAAGGTGCCCGCATTGCGTGATCCCATCATCGTTTCCAGTGTTCGCCCGATTTCCTCAACAGAAACCCCGAGGTCAGCTGCCCGCAGCGTGTCGACATTCACCACCAGCTGTGGCCGGGTTTCCTTATAGTCGCTTTCGAGTGTGGCAATGCCCGGAAAATCGTCGGCTGCAACGAACAGCGCATCCCTGGCGCGGGTCAGTTCTTCATAGGTGTCGCCCGCGATAACAAAGCGGATGGCTTCACCGCCACGCCCGCCAATTGTCGAGCCTCCGGAAACAAACGCCCGCGCCGCAGGATAGTCACGGAACAGGGCGTTCACCGCTGACACCGTTTCGGCAGTGGTCATGTCACGTTCGTCCCATGGTTTGAGAAACATGATCATGCGCCCCGCCGAAAAATCACCTGAAGGCCCCCAGGATGCGGGCGCACGAAACAGGACCCTGCGCAGCGGGCCTTCCTCCTCTGTCAAAGGCAGGGCCAGATCTTCAAGGTCATGCATGACATTGACCAGCCGATCCCAGCCGGCACCTTCGGATAGTGCCACGCGGCCGAACATGAAGCCGGTATCTTCGGGTGGCGCGACTTCGGTCTTCAGTGTCTGCATGCCGACAACTGCAAAAACTGCGGCAAGTCCAAATGCCCCCGTTCCCAGTAGCAGGGGTTTGCTGATCCACCGCGACAACAGGCTTTCGTAACGCGTGCTGGTTTTCTGAAATTTTTCGTCCACCAGCCGGCTGAGCCGGGTTTCACTGCCGCCTTTTTTCAGGATTTTGGAACACATGACAGGGATCAGCGTCAACGCAGTGAATGTGGAAATCGAAACCGCCACGATCATGGTGATGGCCAGTTCGCGGAAAAGCAGCCCGGTCTCGCCGGGCAGGAACATCACCGGTACGAAGACGGCGACCACGACGGCTGTCGTCGCAACAACCGCAAAGCCCACCTGCCGGGCACCTTCAAAAGCCGAAATCAGGCGGCTTTCCCCGCGTTCAATGCGCGAATAGATATTCTCGAGCACCACAATCGCATCATCCACAACAAGGCCAATGGCCATGACGAGAGCCAGCAGAGTCAGCAGATTGATCGAAAGCCCCAGCAGCCAGAGCACGAAAAATGTACCGATAATGGCAATCGGGACTGTGACCGCAGGAATAACAGTCGCGCGGACCGACCCGAGGAACAGGTAAATCACTGCGATGACCAGTATGGCCGCAAAGATGAGGGTCTGCCACACATTTTGAATTGCCTTGGCGATAAATACGCTGCTGTCATAGCTGACGGCCAGTTGCACGCCGTTCGGCAGCAGCGGCGTCACTTCCTCGATGCGATCCTTGATGTCGTTGGCGACCTGCAGCTCATTGGCACCCGATTGACGGATAATTCCCATGCCCACCCCGGGAAGTCCGTTGGAGCGGAAATGGGCGTAGACATTTTCCGGCCCCAGCTCCACGCGCGCCAGATCCCCCAGACGGAGGAGCGCGCCGTCATCGGTTCGCCGGATCACTAACCCTCGGAAATCATCAACATTGCCATAGGCTCTGGCCACGCGAACCGTGAGGTTGAGTTCGGAGGATTCCACCCGGCCCGCGGGCAGCTCGACATTTTCTCGCCGCAGAGCCGCCTCGATATCGTTGGGCGACACGCCCGAAGCCGCCATTTTTTCGCGGTCCAGCCAGATCCGGATGGCGGGGCGGGACGCGCCGCTGGGTTGCACGCGCGCCACTCCGTCGATTGAGGAAAAGCGATCCACGAGCACGCGGTCGGCATAGTCAGCCAGCCAGAGAGACTCGCGTCCTTCCCCCGTCAGGTTGAGCCACATGAATGGCCGTGCGTCAGCGTCGACCTTGTTGATCTCGGGTGGATCGGACTCCTCGGGCAGGTTATCCAGTGCTCCGGATACCCGGTCCCGTACATCATTGGCTGCCGCATCAACATCCCGGTCCGGGGAAAATTCAATCGTGATGTCCGAACGCCCGTCGCGCGAAGAGGAACGGATCATTTCAATCCCTTCGACTCCGGCAATACGATCCTCGAGGATCTGGGTGATCCGCGATTCCACGACATTTGCAGCTGCACCTGGATAATTGACGTCAACAGATACAATCGGCGGCTCAATCGCGGGATATTGGCGCACGGGAAGGTCAATGAAGGCGACGATTCCGGCCAGCACCAGCAGCAGGCTGAGAACGACGACGGTAGAGGTCTTGGGAGATTGGCAAGTCGATAGATGCGGACGGCGGGAGCTCGGTCAACGCTTTGTCACTGAGCGTTTTCTGACGCATCACA
>JBCBZY010000240.1:0-4541 GCA_039815115.1 Pseudomonadota bacterium
CGCGACGATCCGCTCATAATCAGTAGTCGCGCGGTTTTTCGCAATAAGTATCGGCAGCGGACTATGGTGGATAATCCGCTCCAGCTGTGTGCCCATGACCAGGTCACCGAGCCTGCCAATGCGTGCAACGCCTGCCACAATAAGCGCCGCCTTGCTGGCTTCGGCATGTTCGATGATCTGGCTGACCACGTCGCCGCGCTCGATAATTACATCCGCCGTGATGCCATAGTTGTCGAGATCCAGTTCTATTTCTGCAGCGGCGGCATCCACCGCAGCGCTATCGTGACGCCCTTTTTCCAGCACATGAAAGACAACCAGCTTTGCATTTCGGGCTTTTGCCAGTTTTACCGCGCGATCCAACGGGGGTCACCGCGTGCGGTCAGGTCTGTGGTCAAGAAAATCGTCTGGTCTGATTGAGTCGACATGGGGGTAAGTCTTTCAAAAGATTATATTATGTAACTATCTGTAAAGTGCAGTATCATGGGGATGGATGGATTGTTAAATCGATTGATGGCGTGGCTTTCGATAGTCCCGGTCTATGTTGGAACGTTGCTCGTCTTCAGCCTTCCGAGGCTCTGTCCGTCTGCCAGGTCCTTTGGTCGTCAACGATGGCGCGGGCGGCTTCTTGCGGAAAGCCGATATTGGTGAGCAGTTGCTCGCACAGTTCCAGACTGGCCTCGACGGTTTCGGGCACAGCGCTTTTTGCGCCACTGGCACGGAGATTTTCCGCATGGCCAACATCACAGGCGCGTGCGATAATCGGAATATGCGGCCAGTCCTTATGCACGGCCTTGATCACATGTTCCGCCGATTCCGGCGCGTCCATTGTCGTCGCAAAAGCCGAAGCCCGTTCTATGCCAAGATGTTTGAGCAACTCCGGCTGACTGGCATCGCCAAAAAATACCGCTGCGCCCTTGGCCCGCTCTGCTGCAACCAGATCAGGATCGCTGTCGATGGCGACATAGGGAACACGCTGTTCTTCGAGCAGCTGGGCCAGCAGGCGGCCAACCCGGCCGAAGCCGCCGATGATAACAGGATGTTCGTCGTCCACGCTCGCCGCCACATCACCATTGCTGGTTTCGCGTTGCCTTATGGCCTCTCCAACCCGCCGGCCCACAATGGCGAGCAACGGAGTCAGGAACATCGTGACGATAACAACCAACAACATGAATTGCGCAATTTCCGGATCCAGCAAGGTAAAGGACAGAGCGGCCGCAATGACGACAAAGGCGAATTCCCCGCCCTGGCTCATCAAAATTGCCGTTTCCGCTGCGACATCTTTCGGCAGCCGGAACGCGCGGGCGAGTAGGTAAAGGATGATGCCCTTGATCAGCAGCAGGCCTAGAGCGGATAACAATACCCATTGGATATCCGCCCAGACGGCCAGGATATCGAGGCTCATCCCGACCGAGATGAAAAACAGGCCAAGCAAAAGGCCTTTAAACGGTTCGATATCGCTGGCAATTTGATGCCGATATTCGGTGCCTGCAAATAACAGTCCGGCGAGAAACGCACCGAGCGCCATCGACAGGCCAGCCAGCGCCGTCAGGGCGGCGGTAATCAGGACAAGCAAGATGACAGCGGCCATGAATACCTCTCGGCTGCCGGTGCCGCCGACAAACCGCAGGAACGGGCGCACCGCCACACGGCCGACAATGAAGATCAAGGCGATCACGAGGCCTGCCTCACCAATTGCTTTGAATGCAGCAAATGCTAGCGAACCTTCAACCGTGGCGCCGGCAATGCCGACGAAGAATAATATCGGTACAACGGCGAGGTCCTGTAGCAAAAGCACACCGAAACTGGAGCGTCCTGCCGGGGCGCTGAGCCGGCGAGTCTCGGTAAGCAATTGCATCACTAGCGCGGTAGAGGATAGCGCAAGGCATAATCCAAAAATCGTCGCAGCGACCAGAGAATTGCCAAAGGCATAGGCAATGCCGCCAATCACCAGGGCGCTGACGGTAACCTGCGCTGTGCCAAAGCCGAACACAAGCCGCCGCATGCCCCAGAGCTGCGCGATCGATAACTCCAGACCGATGGTAAAGAGCAGGAAGATGACCCCCAATTCGGCGAAGCGGCGAACGCCTTCAACATCGGCGATGACCATCAGCTCCAGCACCGGGGTCTCGCCGACCAGCCGCCCGACCCCAAAGGGTCCGATGACCAGGCCAACAAATAGAAAGCCGAGCACGGCGCTGATCCCCGCTTTACGGACCAGCGGAACGACCAGGCCAGCGGCAACCAGGAAGATGATAGTTTCCCTGAGATAGGGGATTTCAGGATGCACAGTCAGGCCTCGGCTAGAATGCTATGGGGTCTGTATGGGCCGATGGTATGCGCCCTTTCTCGGCGTTTCAAGGATATTGCGGTAGCGTTGGCGATAGATTTATCATTGAAATTCCGGCTTGGGATTGATTTCGATCAAGAGCTTTACACCTGGTCTGTGCGACAAGCGCCAGGGCAGCGAGCAGGACGGAACCAATCATGTCTGAACAATCATCAATGGGCCATATTGTCTGGCATGACCTGTTAACCACCGATGTTGGGCAGGCGCGGCAATTTTATGGAGAATTGCTGGGCTGGACCTATGAGGTTGAACATGCAGAGGATTTTGTCTGGAAGCCCGGTGCAGCCGATTATCCGCTGATCCTCCAAGGCGGTGAAGCGCATGGTGGGCTCGTAGCGATTGAGCCGGATCAACAATCCCATTGGCTGGCTTTTGTCGCTGTTGATAATGTCGATGCAGCGGCGAACCGATCGGAAAAGCTTGGCGGGACAATTGAACGAACACCGTTTGTAATTCCCGGTGTCGGTCGCAGCGCCGTGGTGCGCGATCCGCAAGGCGCGGTGATTTGTCCTTTTGTTGCCAGCCATAGCTATCCCGCTCCGACAGGCGTGTTTCTTTGGGATGAATTGTTCACCATGGATATTGCCGGTGCACAGTCATTTTATGAAGGCGTTGTTTCCGGGACTTTGGCGGCAGTTGGCGCTTCGGCGATACCGAAGGATTTGGCCATTGAGCCGCAATGGGTGCCTCATATCGCCGTCACGGATATTGATGCGGCGACCAGCAAAGCTGTGACGCTGGGTGCTCGGGCCATAGCACCGCCAGACAAGCGCACAGGCCTTGGCCGATCTGCACTGCTACGCGATCCTACCGGCGCGCTCTTTGCGGTGCTGCAACCCGAAAGCTGAATAACCAGGCTCCTTGTGGACCAGATTATATTTGCATGATGGGCGCTTGTCCCTAATTTAACGGCAGCTTGATTGGACAGAATCGGCGCGGGACAGTTGCAGACTCTTTGATGCTAAAAGTTGCCAGTTACAATATCCACAAAGCGATCGGGACCGACCGGCGGCGCAATCCTGGCCGCGTGATTGATGTGCTGAACGAGCTTGATGCAGATATTATCACGCTGCAGGAAGCGGATCGCCGTTTTGGTGCGCGGGCAGCGGCCATCCCGGCCTTGTTGCTGGAGCAATATAGCGACTATCGCGCCATTCCGTTGGACGTGCAGACCGACTCGATGGGCTGGCACGGCAATGCGATATTGGTGCATAAATCCGCGCGGATCATCGCCCATGACATATTGCATATACCCTATCTGGAACCGCGCGGTGCGGTGATGGCGCAGATTGCGATTAACGGTTTTGACCTGTCGATATTCGGCATGCATCTTGATCTGTCTGGCCTCTGGCGCCGCCGCCAAGCTGCGGCCATCGTCAAGCTGGCGAAACAATATGGAGAGGATCGATCGACAATATTAATGGGCGATCTCAACGAATGGAGCGTCTCTGGCGGATGTCTTCATGATTTCAGCCGCAGCTATAATCTTGTCGATTGCGGGCGCAGTTTCCATTCACGCGGGCCAATTGCCCGGCTCGACCGGATCATGCATTGTGATCGGCTGAGAGCGGTTATGGGCGGTGTCCACTATAGCGCTTCGGCGCGTAAGGCATCGGATCATCTGCCGGTCTGGGCGCAGATGGTTTCCGCCTAAAGGTCCAGCAATGTTTCAGGGTTTGTGGATCAGCATCCACGCATCCACGGCGCGCTTCGCGCGTTTTTCTTTATCCGCCGCTGTCATCTTGATCTTGTGGCCATAGCGCAGCAGCAAATCCATGCGGCCCATGACGAGGCCAGCAAACATTTCCGCAGAAGCTTCCAAATCATCGCTATGTATCTCACCCTTATCGATCGAGGCTTTCAGCAGCGCCTTCAGGCTTTCAGCCATTCGCAGGGGTCCGTTTTCCAGAAACATTTTGCCAATAGCCGGGTCGCGCGCCATTTCCGCGGCCAGCATCCGTTCCAGTCGGACGCGCTCCTCGCGCAACAGAAAGTCGAGCATGCCCTTCGCCGCGTGGAGCAGGATCTCGCGCAGGCTTTTCTGTTCGAGATTCTCCGGCACAAAATTTTCGCGCATATGGGCGACTTCTGTTTGTACCACTTGTCCGAACAGATTTTTCTTGTCTTTGAACCTACTATAGATCGTCACCTTGGAGACTTGCGCGCGCGCGGCAATGGCTTCGATTGTAGCCGC
>JBCBZY010000387.1:0-1998 GCA_039815115.1 Pseudomonadota bacterium
CGCTGCATCCCGAGGTCCAGGGTGGTCCAGACCTCGATTGGCTCTACCGTCTCGTCGATCAGCAGATCGAGTTGCGGCAAGGCCCAGTCGGTGAAATAGCGGACACTGTTCTGCCGGGGCTCGGGCGCCATGTCGACTTCCGCCGGCTTTGTGCTTGCCGCCTGGCTCGCGGTGATGGCGCCGGCATCCTGCATCACTTCGAGCACGACGGTTGCGCGGCCAATAGCTGCCTTGGCATCGGCTGTGGGCGAATAGCGGGACGGGGCCTTGACGAGGCCGGCGATAATCGCTGCTTCTCCGAGGCTCAGATCCTTGGCGCTATGGGCGAAAAACCGCCGGGATGCCGCATCGATCCCGTAGGCACCGCCGCCATAATAGACCTTGTTGAGATAGAGCTCGAGTATCTGTTCCTTGGTGAACTTGCGCTCCATCGCCAGCGCGAGAAGCATTTCCCGTCCCTTGCGGGCAAAGGTCCGGCTGTTGTTCAGGAAGATATTACGGGCGAGCTGCTGGGTGATGGTTGACCCACCCTGGACCCAGCGTCCCCGCTCATAGCGGACATAGACGGAGCGTGCGATGCCGATCGGATCCACGCCCAAGTGGCTTTCATAACGCCGATCCTCAACCGCGATCATCGCGTCTTTCATGACCTGGGGAATTTCGTCATAGTCGAGCCATTGGCCATAGCTGGGACCCATGGAAAACAGTTCTTTTCCGTTGACGTCGAGGACGCGGATCATCTGGCCGTTGGGCGACGATTTCAGGTCTTCATAGCCGGGCAGCGAGGATCGCGCGACATAGACGGCGATGACGAGTGCCATGACGGCCAGGAACGTGACAAAGGCTCCGGCCTTGAACAGCCGGAAGAACCATTTGCGAAACGGCCCTGCCTTTTTGCCTGATTTTTTGCCCCGCGCCATAATGTCCCACTCACTTTACGCTCTTTGTCGGCGGTTTAAGCGTGTTATCGCCTTACTGCAGGCTGAACGGTAATGGAAAGCGCAAAGTGGCAGATGCTCATTTGCTGTCGGGTTCAAAGCCCATGGCGGCACTGTTCATGCAGTAACGCAGCCCGTTTGGCCCCGGTCCATCGGGGAAAACATGCCCCAGATGTCCGTCACAGGTGCTGCAGCGAACTTCGATCCGGCGCATGCCATGGCTGAGATCTTCCACTTCGGTGACCGCTTCCGGTTCCGCAGGTTCGGTGAAGCTCGGCCAGCCGCAGCCGCTGTCAAATTTTGCCGTGGAATCAAACAGTTTCGTTCCGCATCCGGCACAGACAAATTCGCCATCGCGCTTTTCCGCGTTCAATTCGCCGGTAAAGGCCCGTTCGGTGCCTGCCTGACGCAAAATATGAAATTGTTCGGGAGACAGCCTTTGCCGCCATTCCTCGTCGCTCAACACTATTTTTTCCATGCACCCAAACTGGGGAAGGCGAGCTTCGCCGTCAAGGGGCGGGTGCGGCAAACAACCTGAATAGCAACAGCTGGTTCTCATATTCGGTGCAAGGGTTTGTTAACCAGATTTTCAGGCCTTTGCGCCATGATGTGGTTGTGGTGGACCAGATTTTGAAATCCCGGCCGATATTGCGGTTGCTGGCAATTCTTGCCTTGCTTCAACCCATGATGCTGTCCGAAGCAGCCGTGGCGCAATGCCGCTTATGTGCCACGCAACCGGCCAATCCGTCACCTGCCGGCAATCCGGCAGAGCGCGAAACGCCTCTGCGCATCGAAATCACAACGAATCTCGATTTTTCCCGTCTGGCCGTACTCGACCGAAGCGGCGGCGAAATTCATCTTGACCCCCAGTCCCGTCAGCGACGGATAAGTGGCGGATTGCGGGATCTGGGCGGACTTTCCCTGCATGGCGAGGGCCGCTTGACCGGTGATCCCGGCCGCCAGGTCCGGGTGCAGCTCCCCGAACGGATTATGCTGAGCGCCCCCAATGGAAGCACGGCCGAACTGGTGAAACTTGATACCGACCTGCCGGCCCAGCCAC
>JBCBZY010000291.1:0-3766 GCA_039815115.1 Pseudomonadota bacterium
GGCGCGAGCCAGCAGGATTCGGGCGTCGTCCACGTCTTCGAGCTCGATGGCGGTGCGCCACAACTTGACGGATGAGGGGACAAGTTCCAAGGCTCTTCTCAACACGGCCTTCTTCGCCATCGAGTCTTCGTCCTCCAGGTCACTCACTTCCTGCAGTTGATCAGGGGTGAACATTCCCTCTTTGGCCCAGCCTGGAGTAGCCAGAAGCGGTACAACAGCCAGACCGATACCAAAATGTTTCAGCTTGATCCGAAGGTACTTTGGTCTAATCAATGATCATCTCCCTGGAATTGCATGAGCCGAACGGCCTTGTATCTGCAAATGATATAACATATCATTGGATGTTCCTGGTCCCGTATTAGTGAGTCTGACAGTCTTTGAAAAGCTTTGAATTTCTTCCTCCCGAAACGTCAGACAGGTTAGGTGTTTTTCTCTCTTTCCTGTGCCTGGCCCACTGTCTGATATTGCCGCCATTGCTGGCTATTGCCCCCCTGTTCGTTTTCGGACCCTTGCCCGAATGGGTGCATGATTCCGAGTGGTTTCATGCCATGCTGCTGGTCCCGGTAGTTTTGATCAGCGGGCCGACCCTTTTTGCGGGAGGCCGACTGGACAAGAGTATCTGGGTTTTTGCCACCGCCGCAATCGGATTGCTGTTCGTGGCCCTGACTGCAAAAACAGAGATCCTGGAGCAGATTCTCACCGTTATCGGGGCGACGCTGCTGATAGTTGCGCATGTCAAAAACCGCAAAGCCCGACGACGAGCATGATGCGACCAGTGCGTTTAGCGCCCTGACGGAACCAGATTAAGGACTGACTGGCTGTTCCGATTGATCGCTTCATCAGAAAACCACCAGTAAATTTCGGCATCTGCGCTAGCCCAATGGGCATTTTGATCAGCCAGACCCGAATGGAATGTCCGCCCAACCACACCACCCGGCAAAACCGCACGAACTTTCTCGGAATCGCCAAGATCCGCCGTCATCCGAAGTGACGCAAACCATTTCGAACCAAATGGCTGGTCATAGGGATAGAGAGAGCGCATCAGTGTCTCGCCGGAACCCGACATGGGCATGGCTCGATTTCCGGTCAATTGTCCGGCCAAACCAGTCTGGCGAAGCGGACCTTGAAAATTGATGGTGTGTACCTGCCCCCACAGCCAGTTTTCCCGATCGGCGCCGTAGGTGCTGGTCAGTCTTTCGAGCGCCGCCTTGCCAGCCCTGCGGATCATTGCGGTCAAATTCTCTTCGCCTTTAGTGCGGGTGTCATCGAACCAGCGAGAATCGCCGGCCTGAACCATCAGGTCAAACCGCTCTTGCCAGACATACCAGTTGGACAGATATACTGCTGTCACCTCTGGCCCCAGTTCGTCTTCAAATGTCAGCCTGGCGAGCTGGCGAACGGTTTCCTGGAACAGGGTCGGTGCCAGCTCAAGCTGATCATCCCGGTGGTCCCAGCCAGACAATATCTCACCCATTTCCTTCAGGTCTGGATCCGGCGCACCAGACAAGGCGGCAGCGAATATCGGTGCGAGGTCCCGCGCGAACACATTAAGCGTATCATATTGCGCAGACCAGGCGTCGCCTGCAGTCACCTGCGGCGCGGCGAACAATTCGCTCATCCGGCGATAACGATAGGCGGGAGAAGCGAAAGTCGTATAGATATAGGGATAATCCCCGGGTGCCGTCATGTGATTGGCCGTCCCCGTCCACCCGCGCTCGGGGTTGATCTCGCCCGGCATTTCCGACGCCGGGATACGTCCTCCCCAATTATCGGTGCCATCCACAATCCGGAACGGGGACATGCCGTCGCCGCGCAGGCGGATAGGTGCGACACCACTGGCGCGGCGGGCCACTTTACCGGTGACATCGCCGACCACAAAATTCAGCGAAACGACCCGTGATGACTCGATCGCCGAAAGCGCGTCGTCGATGCTGCGGGACATCATCAGCGCGTCGAGGCCGAGCGCGCCATCCATATATTCCGCCGACGCCCAGCGAACCGACAGAACCGCGTCGCCAGCCCGCTCGCTGTCTCTGTCGGTAATGATCGGGCCGCGGCGTGTGGAACGGATCTTCAGATTCTCTTCGCGAAAACCGCTTTCTGCGGCGTCTTCCCTGATCCGGATAACCTCGGCGATGATCTCGAACGGAACCGAGCGATCGCCCTCCAGATAGTTGGCAGGGTTTTCCGGATCCACCGTCTCGATGTAAAGATCGATCGCATCGGCGTAGGCATTGGTAACGCCAAAGGCGACATGTTCATTGCGACCAATCACCACACCGGGAAGCCCGGCGCTAACACCCACAACACGCATGTCGGGGGTGATGAGGCCAACCGGATGCCACGGACCCGGCAACATTCTGCTGTCGAGGTGCGGATCATTGGTGACTATGGCGGCTTTCTGTCCCGCCTTGGCCCCGCTGATGGCCCAGTTATTGCTGCCGCCATGCCCCTGCTCGCGCCAACCGCCAGCTGTCCAGCCCGCCGGCGCTGCAGTGACAACATGCGCGCTTGATACAGTCTCGGCAACGTCCTGCTCATCGGTTTTGGCGGGAAGGTCGTCGGGATTGACCACCATTGGCGCGATTTCCCGGAACCGGTCTTCACCGACAGTCTGGATCACGCGATGTGCGATCAACTCTGCATCAAAATTGGCCGCGCTTCCCCAGCCAAGGAAATAGGCGACGGCCAACAGGTCGGTCTTCGTCCAGAGTTCCGGTTCGAATCCCGCCAGTCCGAATTCCATCGGGTGCGTTTCTCCGCGGTCGGCAATATAGGCGTTCAGCCCTTCCAGATAGGATTCCAGCGCCGCGCGCGATGAAGGCGAGAGAATGGCCTCCTGCCGGGCCGCAATCCTTTTGAATCCGATGACGCGGGATTCGCGGTCGAGATTGAGAATGACGTCATTCTTGCCAGTTCCCAGAACTTCAGCCAGCCGGCCGGTCGCGGCCCGCTTGGCGGTCTCAAGTTGAAACAGCCGGTCCTGACCAGCCACAAATCCCTGCCCGCGCAGCGCATCTTCCAGTCCTTCCGCGTAAATATAGGGCATGGCATTGTCGTCACGAACAATACGTATCGGCGCGTCGAGGAATGACATTTCGAGCTCACCGGAAACCTGGCGATCAGTGAAGCGCGGCAGAAGCAACCAGGTCAGACTGAGACCAACAGCAATCAATACCACAATGCCTGCCAGGACACGCACAGCAAACCCCATCTACTTTCTCCAGATATCCACTCGGTATTCGGTACGGGTTTTGCCCGCTGGAACGGAGCCATAGCTGATCAAACCAATACTGTCTCTTCCTCTGTGACGTCACAACCAGACCGAGTAGCGGATTTCGGTTCGATAACTGGCATTTCCGGTATTTGGTCACATAAGTGCAGCAGTTCTGCAAACATGCTGTCTTCCAGCGGCCCTGGTCTCCACCCGATTTGTAAAGGTGGAAATCTGCCAATTGGGAGGGATGATTCATGCTCAGAAAATCGATGATAGCCTTGATACCGGCCTTGCTCATTACCGCCTGCAGCGACGGCGGCGCGACATTTTCGGAAACTGATCGCCAGGAAATCTGGAGCGTGGGATCATCGACCGTATTTCCTTTCGCCAATGCGGTAGCCGAGCGGTTCGCTGAGTCAGGCAATGCGGCGCCCCGTGTTGAATAAACCGGAACCGGAGGCGGAATGCAAAAATTTTGCAGCGGGCTGGGGCCTCACAAACCGGACATTTGACCGCTGAAGCGTGCGGGCGCATGATGGCCCGACGAAA
>JBCBZY010000030.1:0-14435 GCA_039815115.1 Pseudomonadota bacterium
CGATCAACAACAACCGCGTTATGGCCGATGCCGTGGGCATCAACACCGCCTGGACCGATCGGCTGACCTTCGGGATTGGCTGCGGGGTGGCGGGCGTTGCCGGATCTCGCTGCCGGAAATTTCTATTTCGCGCGCCGTGTTTTCTTCCGAAACCCACTGTCCCTGCAGTTCTGCAATCGCGCCACTATCCGCTGCGGGCAGATTTTCAAACAGCGAGTCCGGATAGATTTCCGGCTCCGGCTCGGGACTGCCACAGGAGGCAAGCAGGCCGCTGGCGAAGATCAAAAGACCATGTCGATATGCCTGCATTGCCTGCCTCCCCTTTGGCGTTTTGTCCGCTAGCTTCTATCCCAGCGTGACGGACTTGATCGTGCCGGGCTGTGCCGGGGGCTCGCCCTTGGGCAGCGCATCAACGGCATCCATGCCGCTCGTGACTTCGCCCCAGACCGTGTACTGGCCATCCAGGAACGTCGCATCGTCGAGGCAGATGAAGAACTGGCTGTTGGCGCTGTTCGGATCCATTGTCCGGGCCATGGAACAGACGCCGCGCACATGCGGTTCCTGCGAGAATTCCGCGGGGATGTCGGGCTTGTCGGAACCCGACATGCCGGTGCCGGTCGGATCACCGCCCTGCGCCATGAAGCCATCGATCACGCGGTGGAACACAACCCCGTCATAAAAACCTTCGGATGCCAGTTCGGTAATCCGCTCGACATGGCCGGGAGCCAGATCCGGACGAAGCTTGATTTCAACATCGCCGGTATCGAGGTGGAAGGTCATTTTTTCATGCGCCATGGGCTGTTCCTTATTGTGTGTGAGATAATCGTTGCTGGGCATATAGTCACAGGCGCACAAAAAATCACCCGCTGCTTTCGATAAATGTCACAAAACATTGCATTCTGGCCATTACTGCTACTAGACAGCAATCGTGCGGCGGTTCGGTATGCCGCTCTGAGGCGGGGAGCATCGACATGAGCGAGCTGAGCAACACTCCCGAAGACAGCGAAGCAGACACCGTCCCCCAGAGCCTTGATGAAGACAACCGGCTGACCGACGAATTCGTCCGGTCAGTGTCCGATGCCGTCGAGACATCTGACCCCAATCTTGCGCAGGAGCTGGTCAACCCGCTCCACAATGCGGACATTGCCGACCTGTTCGAGCTGGTCGATGAAGACGAGCGGGCTCCACTGGCCGCAGCACTGGGCGACCTGGTCAGTGCGGACGTGCTGGCGGAGATGAACGAGCATGTTCGCGAGGACCTGATCGAGATACTCGAGCCGGGACAGATTGCGGACCTGACCGAACAGCTGGAAACCGATGATGCTGTCGCGATTATCGAGGATCTGGAAGAAGGCGAACAGAAGGCGGTTCTGGCGGAGCTGGATGCCGAAGACCGTGCGGTTATCGAAACCGCTCTCACCTATCCGGAAGAAACCGCCGGCCGGATCATGCAGCGCGATCTGGTGGCTGTGCCGGAACATATGAATGTCGGTCAGCTGATTGATTATCTGCGCGAGCATGATGACCTGACCACCGAATTCTGGGAGATATTTGTGGTCGACCCAGCGCACAAACCGGTTGGTACCTGTCAGCTGAGCTGGATCTTGCGGACACCGCGCGACATTGCGGTGAGCGACGTGATGAAGCGGGAACAGACACTGGTCCCGGCTGACATGGATCAGGAAGAAGTCGCCTTGCGCTTCCAGAAATATAATCTGATCTCAGCCGCAGTGGTCGATGAGGATGGCCGGCTGATCGGCATGATCACGGTCGATGACGTTCTCCATATTGTCGAGGACGAAGCGAGCGAAGACGTTTTGCTGCTGTCCGGTGCCGGCGAAGGCGACATCAACGAGCCGATCCGGGAAAGCTACCGGGCACGCGTCCGCTGGCTGATTGCCAATCTCGCGACCGCCCTGCTCGCCAGCTTTGTCATTTCGATTTTCGGAGCCGCGATTGAACAGATGGTGGCGCTGGCGATTTTGATGCCGATTGTCGCTTCCATAGGCGGTAATGCCGGGACGCAGACGATGGCGGTGTCTGTCCGCGCGCTCGCCATGAACGAGCTCACCCGGTCCAACACCCGGCGTATCATCGGTCGAGAGTTCCGGATCGCGCTGCTCAACGGGGGGACGGTCGCCATATTGGTGGGCATTGGCACGGCGCTGGTCTTTGCCAATCCGATGCTCGGCGGGGTAATCGCGGCCGCCATGCTGGTCAATATCGTGATTGCCGGTTTCGCCGGGATCTTCGTGCCTGTCATGCTGGACCGGCTCAATCAGGACCCGGCGCTGGCCTCTTCGGTATTCGTCACCATGATCACCGACACCATGGGCTTCCTGGCCTTTCTTGGCTTTGCAGTCGCCAGCGGTCTGGTCGGGCTTTAGCCCGGCGTCGGACGCTGATAGGCCGATACAAAATTGCTAATGTCGATAAAGACCCGATTGCGGGCATCTTCATCCATCATCTCGCATAATAACTGGTCATAGGCTGGACGATCGCCCAGCGCGCAACAGCGGATCATCTGAAGAAGCGTGATTTCGTCTGCCGTGGTGTGTCTGCAACAATTTCGACCAAGGTGAAAATTGTCCGGCCAGGCATTGCCGACGGATTCCAAAACGATCAGGAACCGGGTTACTGCCAGCCTGATGCCAAGGCGCTCCTCCAGACCGGCCATCGGATTCCGTTGAAGCTTCTGGCATATGATCGCGTGTCGCAGGGCGAGAATGATCCTGGCTTCGACTCCGGAAAGGGAAAGCAGTTCCGGCAGCGGGGCGCCCAGCTTGGCAAAATGGGCAGACCAGACTTTCATAAACAGCTTCTCCTCATGATGATTCGAAATCATATTATGATATTGATAATCATTTGCAACAGTAAAAATGCGGACTGTCTCCTGCTCCTTCCGGTGGCTTTGAAAAAGCCTGATTCTAGCGGATCGCGACGGGATTGATTACGGCCTGAACCGATCCGGCAAAGCGGGGCTGTCCGAGCACGAACATGAATTCCCACGCCTTGTCCCGAGCCAGATCAGCTGTGTTCATCGTCTCCAGTATATAGACGCCATAATGCGCCAGAAGCATTGCGTGCACCGGGAAAACGGTCCCGTCCGTTCCAAAGTCCATGGTTTCGAGAGCCGCACTGTCCGCACCGACAGCGACGACGCCAAGTTCCGCCAGATATTTGGCACCTTCCGCGTTAATCCCGGGCTGCTGACCGATATAAACCGCCGGATCTTCCTCGGCCTTGCTCAGCCAGCCTGTGTGGAACAGGACGACATCGCCCTTCCCGATCGTCACGCCCTGCGCTTTTGCGGCGGCCTGAATCTCGGCACTGCCAAAAGACGCCATCGGGGCAAGCTGCTCAACGCCGCGATGGGCTGCGATATCAATCAGCACCCCGCGTGTGACAATCGGCGGTACATGCTCGGTACCCAGTTTCTTGAGCCCCTTGGGATCAAAAATCTCCTCGGCGGTGATGCCATTATAATGGACCTTGTCGACGCCGATATGGCCCAGCCCGTCCAGTTGCGAGCCAATGCCGACATGGCTGACCAGCCGGTCATCATGACCCGTCACCTTGTTGGCCCCGCCTTCAGGGATCGGGAAGACCTCGATGTCATAAGCGCGTCCCGGATAGGCGGGAGAATCCCGGCCAGTGATCACACCGAGCGGATAGGTCTTGCCGGTCTTCACCAGTTTCGATGCGGCGAGAACGCCTTCGGGGCTCAGATTATTGGCGGCGCCGATCGTGTCATCCGGTCCGTGCGGAGATTTTGTGTGATCCTCTGCTGCAGCCGGCGCGCCCATTGTCAGCAGGCCAACCACAGCCGTCATCATCTTGATCATTCTCATTTGCCATTCTCTCCTGTCTTTTCCGAAGCATCATCCACCCATATAGTTCCGGGAGCAAGTCTGATCGCCGCTTGACTATGACGGCCGCTCCCCACACATGAATGACATGCCGCTTCACATGACCAAAATCGCCTTTCGCAGCGAAAGCCCGGCCACTCTCCGGCAATGGCTGGAATCGCATGTCGGCAACGCGGCAACCAATGGCGAAGCCAGGTTGACGACCCGCTACAAGCCCAAACGTTTCGAGGAAATGGCGGGCGGTTCTCTCTACTGGATTCACCAGAAGAAGATTGTCGGGCGCAGTCCGATCATCGGGTTTCAGGACAATGGTGAAGGCCGGCAATGGATCCGGCTCGAGCCGAAGCTGATTGCCGTCCAGACCATTCCGCGGCGCGCGCATCAGGGCTGGCGCTATCTGGAAGACAAGGATGCCCCGCCTGATCTCGGGGACGGTGCAGAAGGCGCGGAAGACATGCCCGCGGAAATGCTTGGCGAATTGTCGAACCTCGGGCTGGTCTGACCATTACAGGCCGTTAACGGTCTGCCCCACTTTTGTACCAATCAGGGAAAAACGGCCGCGAACGCCCGGAAACGCGGCTTAAGGCCTTCTCAAAACCCGGAAAAGTCTTAAACAGGTCCGAGCAACAGATATTCGGGCCGGATGCGACAAGCGCAACCCCGGAACAATAGAGAGACAGACCATGCCCGCCCTGCAACATCGCGCCGCTCATTTCATTCTCAAGAAACTCGGCATGTTCAACCGGAGTTATACCGAAGAAGCCTTTGGCCGACGCTTTGTTGTGCCCATTATCAACGGCCGCAAAACCTATGTTTCCGAACCATGGATGGCGCAAATGATCGCCCATCTGTTCAAGCAGAAACCGGGAGCATTCATGGATGTTGGCGTTAATCTGGGGCAGACCATGCTCAAGGTCGCAGCCGCTGATCCCGAACGGGAATATCTCGGCTTTGAGCCCAATCCGGCCTGCGCCGACTATGCCCAGACGCTGATTACTGCCAACAATTTTCCCTATGCCGTTGTACCTGCCGGTCTCAGCGTCGACACCGATATTCTCCAGCTTCAGATCTACCGCAATGAAGATACCGATCCCTCTGCGAGTTTGGTCGAAGGGTTTCGCGAAGGCGCCATCGCCACCAAGCCGGTGGTCACCGTGGGTCTAAATGATTTGCCTGAGGGTCTGCTTCCCAAACAGGTGGCGATTGTCAAAATCGATGTCGAAGGCGGGGAAGCCTATGTGATTGAAGGGATCAGGACTCTGCTCGCGGACCAGCGCCCGCATGTTCTGGTAGAAATTCTGCCGGCCTATAATACCGACAACACGCCGCGGCTTGAGCAGCAGAAAAAGATCGAAGCCTGTCTGTCTGACGTGAACTATGTGATGTTCCGCATCCGCCGGCATGCCGATGAAACACTGTCAACGATCGAGCGCATCGCGGAAATCGGCATTCACGGGGATCTGGCGCTGGCCGATTATCTGATGGTGCCTGCTGAAGAAGCAGACCAGGTTGAAGCCAGCTTCAACTAGCCGATCTGCAAATCTATCCAGTGCTGAAGCAGATCACGCGCAATCGCAAAGGGCGGCGGCGCGATAAACGGCGCGTCCGGGTCACCGGCCATCGCGGCCTGAACTTCGGCCAGAGAAAACCATCGCGCTTCCTCGATCTCTTCCTCATCCAGCGTCAGCGTCGGATCGTCGGTGATGCTGGTACAGGCAATCATCAGCGATGACGGAAACGGCCAGGGCTGGCTGGCGACATAGCGCACATCCCGCACCTTGATCCCCGCCTCTTCCCAAAGCTCTCTGTGGACGCCACCTTCGATACTTTCGCCGGGCTCGATAAAACCGGCGAGCGCCGAAAAACGCTTGTGCGGGAACATCGGCTGACGGCCGAGCAGGACTTTGCCTTCGCATTCCGACAGCATGATCGCGACCGGATCGGTCCGCGGGAAATGCTCCGCACCACAGCCACCTTTTTCGGGATCGCATAAGCGCGCCCAGCCACCCTTGCGCGAGTCTGTAGGTCGCCCGCACTGGGCACAAAACCGGTGCCGCGCGTGCCAGTCCACGAGGCTGCGCGCCGTCGCATAGACGGCCGCCTGATCGGGCGGCAATGCACCCAGTGCCTGCCACAATCTGGGATCGGAAGCCGGACCGGAATTGCCCGCGCCATTCAGTTCCGCGAAACAGGGCGTGTCGCCGTCCATGCCGAGCAACAGCAGATCATTGTCCGGGGAAGCTTCATAGGCGGCGCCCCAGGCGAGATTGCCATAATCGTCAAAGACCGGATTGAGACCATCAAGCTTGAGCAGCCGCGCATTGGGACGCATCATCGCGTCACGCAAACGGTCGGGATTGACCCGGACCTGATCCGCACGATCCATCGTTCCGCCAGCGAAGGCGGGTGTGATCTGGCTGATGCGGTCGCTCAAGGGCTGGTTTTTCCTTCAACCGCTGCCGCCCCGAGCAGGTCGGCATAGACATATTTCGGGAAATTGGACTGGAACGGATAACTGTTCGATGGAATATACTGGGTATATCCTCCGGCCCGGAATCCGTTCTTCGTGTCGACAAAGGCCGATGTGCCGGCAGCTCCGCCCCAGCCGAACGTGCCGGCTGGACTGGCTTCGGTACCGAGACCGACACGGCCGCCCGCGCCGAATCCCTGCTTCGCCACCCATGTACCGCTGAGGTCGGCACCTTCGGGCAGAAGATTGGACATGCCGAGTTTGGCGGTTTCCGGTTTCATGATCTGCTCGTCGCCGAGGCGCCCGACACCCAGCAGCATCTGCAAAAACTTGTCATAGTCCGCTGCCGTACCCACCAGACCGGTACTGCCGAAAGCGAAGGCAGGCGCATCCAGATAGATGCTTGTCGCACCGGGATCAATCGGAATCAGCGAACCGGCAAATGGCGCGTAATTGTCAGCCAGGTCACCAGCTCTGTCCGCGGGGACCTGATAGAATGTATCGTTCATGCCAAGCGGAGCGAACATGCGTTCCTGCAAGAATACATCCAGCGATTTGCCGGATACTTTCTCGATGACCGCGCTCAGCACATCATGGCTGAGCGAATAGCTCCACTTCGCACCAGGCTGATAGACAAGCGGCAATTCACCGAGACGTTCGATAAAAGTCATGAGGTCAGGCGTCGGAGAACCCGGATCGACACCCGGAATGGGATTGCGGCTAACCCGGCCCGGCGTCAAACCGGCCTCGAGATAGGCCTTCTGGATCGGACCCTTGGACACGATCGTATAGCCAAGACCCGCCGTGTGGGTCTGCAATTGGCGAATGGTGACAGGACCCTTGGCAGCAACGGTGTTTTCGACCGGGCCTTCGGGATCCACCAGAACCTGCATGTCCTTGAAGGCAGGCAGGATTTCGGAAACCGGCTGATCGAGATCAATATCTCCATCTTCAATCAGCATCATTGTCGCCATGCCGGCTACTGGCTTGGTCTGCGAATACATCCGCCACAACGTGTCATCGACACCAACGGCCTTGTCGCCCCCCAATGTCAGGGTGCCAGCAGAAATCACCGTCGGCGCTTCGTCGCCATAGCCGATTGCGGCCAGCATCCCCGCGACTTTCTTTTGCTCGACATAATCGTTGATGATTTTCGTCAGACCAGAAAATGTCGGCGGGTTCTGAGCCATGGTGCGCGCAAGCGCTGTTGCGGATTGGCCGCCCAGTAATGCGCTGACACCAATCGCTCCGAGTACTGAACGCCGATCAAATATCGGTCCGCTGAGTGGGGTGGCTTTCATTGCAGTTCCTTCTCTAATGTCTTTTTTTTCATTGCCCAGCTTGCTGACTTTGCAAACAGGGTGGGAAGTCCGGCCTCCGGCAACTGGTCCAGCGGCCACCAGACTGGCTCATGCCCTGCATGTTCCGCCAGACCCGCCAATCTGCTTTCATCACTGTTAATAGCGATTTTGTCGCCATGATAAACCGCCAAATCCACTTCAAGCGAAAAATGCGTGAAGCTGTGCTGAACAATATTCTCGTGGACCCGCCAGTTTCCCGCGAACGGGGCCTGTCCATGACCGTCTTTTTGCGCGGCCCACTGGTCATCCGGCAAGGCGCGCATTCCGGCCAGCATCCCTTTGCCGGGGCGCTTGACCAGCAGGATCTTTCCGTCACTCTCGATCCAGAAAATCCGCCCTGTCCGAACCGGTTTGGCTTTCTTGGGGGGCTTGACCGGAAATTTTTCCATCTTGCCCGCCAGATGGGCCTGACAATGGCTGCGCACCGGGCAATTCTGGCAATCCGGGGATCGCGCCGTGCAAACGGACGCCCCGATATCCATACAGGCCTGCGCGAAATCTCCGGCTCCGGATGCCGGGGTTAGGCTATCCATGGCCTCGCGAATGGATTTCTTCCCAGCCGGAAGCGGCGTCGAAATCGCGTAGAGCCGAGCGACCAGTCGCTCGATATTGGCATCAACAACAACCGCCCGCTGGCCAAAGGCAATCGCCGCTATGGCTGCCGCCGTATAGGGGCCGATGCCGGGCAGCTGCAAAAGTTCAGACTCAGTCTGAGGAAAGATTCCTTCCCGTTTTTCCGTGACATAGGTCGCACATTTGTACAGGTTTCTCGCCCGTGCATAATAGCCCAGACCGGCCCAGGCAGCGAGGATATCACTCTCTTGAGCGGCCGCCATGTCGGCAACAGTCGGCCAGCGCCGGACAAATTTTCCAAAATAATCGATAACGGCAGCAACCGTGGTTTGCTGGAGCATGATCTCGGACAACCAGACATGGTAAGGATCCGGCAAAATCCCCTTCCGAGATTGATGCGGAGGCACGCGCCAGGGCAATTGCCGCGCGTTATCCACATAATGTGCACTGATTTTGGCGGCGATTTCTGTCGCTTCGCCCGTTATTTTATCGACGCCCATGCGCCTCCTATGCCATGATCTTCGGCGATGGCGAAGGAAAATGGAACACAGGACGACAAAGCGGGAAGCGCTGGCAAAGGCCAGCGTCGTTCCGGCAAAGCCGCGCCTCGGAGATACGCCAAATATCGCCGGCCCCGGGGCGGTGAAGCGCGCAGCATTTCGGACCTGATGCCGGAAATTGGCCGCGCCGCCTTCCGCCGTTTCGGGTTCATTCAAAGCTCCGTTGTCAGCCGCTGGCCGGAAATTGTCGGCGAGCGCTATGCGGACGTGTCGCTCCCCGAATCAATCCGCTTCCCGCGCGGCGAAAAGGAGGGTGGAACGCTGCATCTGCTGGTATCCGGCGCACATGCGACATTGATGCAACATATTACACCGGAGATTATCGAGCGTGTGAACCGCTTTTTTGGCTATGGCGCGATCAGTCAGGTCCGATTCAGACAAGGCGTCGTAACTCCGCCAAAACAAAGGGAAAAACGGGTTGCACCACCGCCGTCTCTCAAGCCCGCACCAATCGAACTGGGCGACAGCCTGCGCGATATTGGTGACCCGGAATTGAACAGAGTGCTGGAATCGCTGGCGACAGGGATTGCCAAGTCCGAAGAGGCTCCGCAAATAGGGATCAAAATCGCCGGAAAAATTGGCGGTTCAGACAAGCCGGCACGGTCGCAAACCCGTCCGGACGAAGAAAAGGACAGGTAATGAAATTTGCAGCAGCGTTTTTTGCGGCAATTTGCGGGACAGTCCTGGTGATGTCCTCACCGGTTGCAGCCCAGGAAACGGCAAGCCAGTCGGTCTGGTCAGATCGGATCACCATGTCGCCTGAAGGCGGGCATGTCATGGGTAATCCGGTGGCCAAATTCCGCCTCACCGAATTTATGAGCTATGCCTGCCCCCGCTGCGGACAGTTTGAAAGAGATTCCCACAAGCCGCTCAAAGCCAATTTCGTTGACCGCGGCCATATCAGCTTCGAAGTGCGTAACCTTGTTTTGAACAGTGTTGATATGGCGGCGGCGCTGATGGCGCGATGTGGTCCCCGCACCCGGTTTTTTGACAATCACAATGCCTTGCTGGGCAACCAGATGACCATGCTCCGACGTTTCGATGCGCTCGACATCAAGGCAAAAGCGGAAACGCGCAAGGGAACGGTCAACGAGCGGCTGATCAAGACGGCGGAAGGCGCCGGCCTTTTCATCTTCATGCAAGACCGCGGGTATAGCAGAGCAGAGCTGGTTGCCTGCCTCTCGGATAAGAAACAGCAGGACATTCTCACCGCCATGACCAACAATGCTGTCAAACTGGTTGAACCCGAGCGGGCGCAAACACCGACATTCACTCTCAATGGCAAATATATTGGCAATGTCCGCGACTGGGCGCCTCTCGAGGCTGGCCTGAACCGCTTGCCCCAATGACCCAAACTATTTTCACACAGGAACGAACCCATATGCGTAAAATTTTGACAATCTCCTCCGTTGCGATGGCTCTCAGTCTGGCCGCCTGCAGCGATAATGAAGACGCTTCGGCGAACGGCGCAACATCCAGCGAGCCGATTGCCGCCATCGAAGCACCAGCGGGACAGAAATGGTCAGAAACGGTGAGCGAAACCGAAGCTGGCGGCATTGTCATGGGCAATCCTGATGCGCCGATCAAGCTGGTCGAATTCATGTCCATCACCTGCTCGGTCTGCAAGGACTTCGGAGAGCTGGCATTTGATTCCATCCGGGATGAATATGTCGAATCCGGGCGAGTCAGCTTTGAGGTGCGCAATTTCGTACGTGATCCGCTCGATCTGACATCGGCCATACTTTCCCGCTGCGGTGGTCCTGGCCCGTATTTTGCCCTCACCAAACAAGCGCTAAGCAACCAGGGACCGATGTTTGAAAAGGCCCAGGCCATGGGCGAAGCCACCTATGGTGCCGTGTTGCAATCGCCTGCTGACGTGCGGTTCGTGCGCCTTGCAGAAGAGCTCGATCTGATCAGCTTTTTCCAGCAACGCGGGATTTCCGAAGATCAGGCCAAGGCCTGCCTGAGCGACACCGCCGCCGCTGAAAAACTGGTGGCGGCAACCGAACAGGCGACCGAGGAATATAATGTTCCCGGCACACCGACTTTCCTGCTCAATGGCACCGTGGTTCAAGGCACCAGCTGGCCGCTTATAGAAACGAAATTACAGGAAGCAGGCGCACGGTAAACATATGCGTTCAGGGGGAACAGCCGGGAGGCTACAAATGAGGGGCGGACAAAACAGCATGCGCGTGGAGTTTCATCCGTGCAGATAAAGAAGCTCAAACTTTCGGGCTTCAAGAGCTTTGTCGATCCCACTGAACTCAGGATCGAGAAAGGCCTGACTGGCGTGGTCGGGCCCAATGGCTGCGGCAAGTCCAACCTGCTTGAGGCGATCCGCTGGGTCATGGGGGAAAGCTCTCCCAAATCCATGCGCGGCGGCGGCATGGAAGATGTCATCTTTGCCGGAACCGAAGATCGGCCCGAGCGCCAATTTGCCGAGGTAGCCCTGCATGCCGAGCGCGAGACCGATGATGTGTCTTCGCTCCATGTTGGCGACAATGACAGCGAGCTGGAGATCGTCCGCCGGATCGAACGCGGGGCGGGCAGCGCCTATCGTGCCAATGGCACCGATGTCCGGGCCAAGGACGTCGCGCTCATCTTTGCCGATGCCGCAACCGGCGCACACAGCCCGGCCCTCGTCAGTCAGGGCAAGATCAGCAATGTGATTTCCTCCAAGCCCACCGACCGCCGTGAAATGCTGGAAGAAGCGGCTGGTATTTCGGGACTGCATGTCCGGCGCAAGGATGCCGAACAGAAATTGCGGGCGGCCGAACGGAATCTTGCCCGGCTCGACGACATATTGGGCGACATGGAACAGCGGGCTTCAGCTTTGCGCCGGCAGGCCAGACAGGCGGAACGCTACAAGAAGCTTTCCGGTCAGATATCCACGGTCGAAGCGCGGCTGATTTATGCGCGATGGCAGGAAGCGGCAGCGGCAGCCGATGCCGCCAAGGCTGAAGCTGAGGCCGCCGAAGCCAGCGTCAACAGCTGCCAAAACGCCCAGCAGGAAGCCGTCCAGACGCAGAATGAAAGCGCCCGAAAGCTGGGCCTGATCCGTGCCGAACTTCAGAAAGCGCGGGACGAAGCCAGCGAATCCGGACACCGTCTGCTCACCCTCACCAATGAGCGGGACAATCTGAAATCCCGCCTGCTCGATCTCGAAGCCCAGGCGCGCCGTATTCAGGAAGACAATGCACGCGAGGACCAGCTGACTCGCGATGCGATGGACGCGCTGGCGCAGCTGGAGCAGGACGAAACGCGGCTTGCCGAGCAACTGAAGACGCTCGAAAGCGAGCGGCCGGACCTCGAGAAACAGGCTGAAAAAGCCGAGCGTGCCGCCAGCGAAAGTGAAGTGGAGCTGGCGAAGGCGGTTGCGGAGGAAGCCCGAATTCAGGCCGAAATCAAGGTTTCGGATGCTGCGCTGGATGCCGCTCAAACACGGCTGGGCCGACTGACGACAGAGCTCGAACGCCTCGCCGCCGAACGCGCGGACATGGGCGATGAAGCCGAGTTGCAGGCCGCGTTTGCGACGGCTCAGTCCGAACGAGACACGGCGCAAGCCACGGCGCAAGCCGGAGCAGCTGCGATTATTGCCCTCGAAGCCGACCGGCTCGCTGCCAGCGAAGCCCGGGATGCAGCAGAATCTTCGGTGGCATCGCTCAAGGCAGAACTGGCTGGGCTGCAAGCCGAACATGCGGCGCTTGAACGCGAACTGTCCAAAGGCGAGAGCGACCACAAGGCAATTGACCAGATCCGCGCCGGCAAAGGCTATGAACGCGCACTGGCGGCTGCACTGGGTGATGATCTGCTGGCTGCCATCGGCGAAGATGGCGATCGCTTCTGGGCCGGAAGCAAGGGTCTGGCCGGTGCAGACAAGCCTCCATCGGGTTGCGAAACCCTGCTCGACCATGTCGAGGCGCCGGAAGCGCTGCATGATCGCCTCGCCCAGATCTTCGTCGCGGAATCGGATGATGGACAACCATTGGCGGTTGGTCAGCGGTTGGTAACGAAAGCCGGCGCCCTGCGCCGCTGGGACGGGTTTGTCGCGCGTGACGATGGCAATGCCAGTGCCGAAAGGCTGGTCCGCGCCAACCGGCATGCGGAGCTCAAAAAACTGCTGGCTCCTGCTACCGAAAAGGTTGCGGATGCAGAGTCATCGCTGAGTCAACAACAGCAGAAATTGTTCGAAACCGAAGAACAATTGTCAGCTGCACGGGACGCGCGGCGGATAGCTGAAGACCAGCTGCGCCAGGTCCTGCGCGCGATGGATCAGGCCGAAGAATCCCTCGCCTGGCTACAAAAGCGCACGGCCAGCCTGAGTGAACGCGAACAGGCGCTTTCTGCCGAACAGGCCACGGCAAAGGCCGAACTGGAAGCCGCCGAGCAGGAGCGCGCGGGACAGCCCGATGGCGCCGCACAGGAAACGGCGCGAGCCGCTCTGCAAAACCAGCGCGATGCCGCGCGGGATCAAGTCATGGCGGCTCAGGCGGCGCTCTCGGCGCTGGACCAGAAACTGGCGCAGGTAAAGGAACAGAAGGCCGTTGCCAGCGCACAAATGCGATCCTGGCGCGACCGGTCCAGCGAGGCCGCGACACGCATGGCCGAAATGACCAAACGCGCGGCAGAGATTGAAGCCGAAGTCGAGAAACTGGCGGATCGGCCGCGAGTCATCAATGTTCAGGTCGAAGAGTTGCAGGAGCAACAGGATGTGCTCAATGCGGCGGTGGCTGAGAAGGACGAAGCCCTGCGCCAGGCAGAGCTGGAGCAGCGCGACCATGAGGATCGGCTCAATGCCAGCACCGAAGCGCTCAGTCAGGCCCGCGAACAGCGTGCCGGTGCCAAAGCCCGCGCGGAAAGCCAGGAGCTGCGCCGGGTCGAGATGGGTCGGATCTCAGGAGAGAAATTCGAATGTCCGCCGCAGCTACTCCCCGAAAAGGCAGAGTTTGACGCAGATACGGTTGGCGATGCCGGGCTGGAATCCGCTGAACTGGAACGCCTGACCCTGAGCCGGGAGCGCATCGGCCCGGTCAATCTGGTCGCTGCCGAGGAGCTGGCGGAACTGGAGACCGAGTGGGAGAAATCAACCCGGGAAAGTGCAGAGCTCAACGAGGCAATCAACCAGCTGCGCGGTTCGATCGGCAGCCTCAATCGCGAAGGACGGCAGCGACTGCTCGCCGCCTTTGAAGAGGTCGACCAGCATTTCCAGCGCCTGTTCACCACGCTGTTTGACGGCGGCAAAGCCCATCTCGCACTGGTCGACAGCGATGATCCGCTGGAAGCCGGTCTGGAGATCATGGCCCAGCCGCCGGGCAAGAAGCTGACATCGCTGACATTGTTGTCCGGCGGTGAACAGGCTTTAACCGCTGTGGCACTTATTTTTGGTCTTTTTCTAACCAATCCGGCACCAATCTGCGTGCTCGACGAAGTCGATGCGCCGCTGGATGACGCCAATATCGAACGTTTCTGCGACCTGCTCGACAGGATGGTGGCCGAAACCAATACCCGCTATCTGATCGTTACCCACAATGCGGTGACGATGAGCCGGATGCACCGGTTGTTCGGCGTCACCATGATCGAGCGCGGGATCAGCCAGCTGGTA